>NZ_JBVIHM010000027.1:0-108427 GCF_055570295.1 Streptomyces sp. NPDC031265 | reverse complement strand
CGCAGGATCCAGCTCCAGCCCCACCTGATCGACGGCTGCCTCACCGCGACCGGCCTGACTATCAACCCACCGACCCCACCCTGAAAACCTCAGTAGTGGGAGCTGCCGGGACGGTGGGTCAGTAGCGGCGTGGCTGCGGCTGAGGCTCGCGGGGTCCCGGCTGGCCCTGGGCTGGCTAGGCTGCTGGTCATGAATCCGGCCATGACCAGCGGTGTGACCACTGAGCCCGCCATCCTTGACGCCATGGAGCTGACTTCCGATCCGGAGCTGGAGGCCCGGTTGGCGGAGTCGGCCCACCAGATCCTGGCGGACCTGGTCCGCGCAGGTGCCGCGCTGGGCTGGGTCGAACCACCCTCGCGGGATGAGGTAGCGGAACTTCTGGGCCACGTCGTCTCTGCGGTCCAGGCCGGGGATGCCGCCCTGCGTGCCGCTTACCTCGGCGGTCGGCTTGTCGGGCTGGGGTACTGGCTCCGCTACGCCCGGCCGACCCATCGGCCACACGCCGATCTGGAGAAGATCGCGGTAGATGCTGCTGCCCATGGTCGTGGCATCGGTCGGGCGCTGACCGCCGCCTTGATCGCTGACGCTCGGCAGGCGGGTATCGAGGTCCTCACCCTGGACGCCCGTGGCGACAACACCAATGCCCTGCACCTCTACCGGTCGCTGGGCTTCACCGAATACGGCCGTCTGCCCGACTTCGTCGCTGTCGGCGAACGCCGCTACGACAAGGTCTTCTACATGCTGGACTTCCGTCACCCAAGCTGACCCGTCCAGGTACGAAGGCCCGGCGCAGACCCGCTGGCGCTCCGCGTTCGTTCGTGCGCGATGATCACCATATCCGTGGTGGGGATGGCCTGTTCGGGGTCGAGCGTCCAGGTGGCGGCGGAACCGTGGCGCCCTGATGGAGGGCGAGCGAGAACGCGCCTTTGATCCGGCGCTCCCTCACTGGCTGACCTTGAGGCCGTGCGGGCGGCCGTGGCCGCCGACGCGGGCAGGACGGACGGCCCCGAGTTCTGGTGGACACAAGACCGCGGCTGGGTCGTCACCAGTGACGCCGACCTGGTCTCCACCTACGTCGGCTGCTCAGCCACGGCAGCCGAACACATCCTGAGCTGCCCAGAGATCGAGGCCTTGCTCGTCACCCCGAAGACCCGGGTCGACTTCAACGCCGACGAGCCGAGCCACTGCTTCCCATGGCACCCCGGACTCCGGCGGCCGCGTTGACGACGCGGCGAGTCGCCGATCTGTATCCCGGCGAGACCAAGACCGACGCCCCGACGCGTTCATCATCGCGGACGCCGCCAGAGCGATGCCCCACACTCTGCGGACGATCGATCCCGCCGACGAGGCGGTCGCCGAACTGGCCGTGATCGCGGGGTTCGACGACGACCTGGCTGGCGGGTCTGCCCGGATGGCCACCGCCCCGAATCGGGGTTCAGGCTCCTGATGCCAGGCTGTGGCGGGTGCGGTAGAGCAGTTCCAACGCCGTGTTCTCGGCAGCACGGTCCGCGCCAAGGAAGCGGTTGCAGTGCAGGTGTACGTAGCTGTGGCACAGCTCGGGCAGCGTCTTGCCGAGTAGCCGGCGGCGTTTCAGATCGGCGAGCCGGTCGGCGACGTCTGCCAGGTGAGGGCGACGCCGGGTGAGGACGTCGCCAATGAGAGGAGGAGGTGGTCCGCGCAGCAGGTCACAGAATTCCGCCTTGCGGGTGCGGTACTCCGCGCCCGCCGGCCGTCGCTGGGGATTCTCCCGGTGGTAGAAGCGGAGCCTCTCGGCTTCGCTCAGGCCGAGCCCGGTCAACAGGTCGTCAATGGTGAGCAGGGCCAGGCCCGTCCTGTCGAGCTGGGACTTCCCGGCGTGCTCGAGGGAGAGGAGGTCGAGAACGGCGGAGCTGTCGGCGGAGTACAGCTGTTCGGTGACGTCCATCCCGATGAGGCCGCCGTAGCGTTCGATCTCACGATCGTAGACATCGAAGGTGAACCGTGAGAGATGGCCGTCGGCGAGGAGGGTGCCGGCCCAGTCGCTGAGTGCGGGGACGAGCACGGAGGGGTTGCCGCGCAGGCGTAGCCGCAGGTGGGGTTCGGGGTCCGAGTAGCGCAGGAAGACGCGTCGGTCGGAATGGCCGTCCAGCGAGCGGAGGAGCTCGCGGATGCCGCCGACGAGCAGGGCTTCCTCCTCCTGCCGGTCGCCGTAGAGCTTGACGAAGGTCCAGTCGCTTCCCGGGGGGCGCAGCCGTTCTGCCCTCGCCACCCGGGCGCCGGCTTTGCTGGGTGGAACGGAGCGCGGAGCAGGGGCGTTGCGGGTCATGGACACCACGAGTTCGACGGTGTGGCGGCCGTTCGGCCCACTGACCCAGGCGTCGTCGAGGCCGGGAACGGCCTCCTGGAGGACCACGCTGCCGTCGGGCCGCAGACGGTTCAGGGCTCGCCGTATCCCATCGGTGTGGGAATGCGCGGTGGCGTCGATGAGGAGCCGGTGGTCCGCGGCCGCGTCGCTGCTCGTGAGGTACGTGTAGCGGGGCACCCGCCACTGGCGGCGCCAGGCGTCGAACACGGCCGGGAACCGGTCCGGCTGCCCTGCCCACTCGTGCGCTGTGGCGTGGTCGATGCGCCACTGGGCCAGGCGCAGGATGACCGGGCCGGAGGTGACGCGGGGCAGGTAGGGGAAGTCGCGGGCCGGGCCCCAGTCGAAGCCGACGATCTGGGCGGTGCCGTCGCGGCTCACATCGGCGAGGAAACGGCAGACGGCGGGGGCCCGGCTGTTGTTGAGCATGTGTCCTGAGCAGACGCTGACCTGTCGGAGTTCCCCCGTGCCGTCGTCCCAGATCAGTGCGAACCTGCCGTTCGTTACGCGGACCGCGAGCTGGTCGAGAGGGATGTAGCGGGCAGGTCCGTCCTCCGCGCTGGTGCGAATGCCGACCTCGTGGTCGCGGATCGCGGGCCGGACGATGACGTTCGCCGAGCGGGTCTTCTCGGGGAGGTACACCAGTTCGGCCAGAATGCGGCCGGCTTCAACGGCTTGTTCGGCGTCGGCGATGTCGCCGAGGGCGGGAACGGCACCGGTGAGCATGCCTGCGAAGCGGCCGAGGTTGCGTCCGGCTGCTCCGGCACCGACGTTGGGGCCCACGACCAGGTGGAAGTCGCCTGCGTCGATGGCGGCGGGTGACGGGGCAGAGACCATGGCGTAGAGGTCGAGCGATGCGGGGAGCCGCTCGGGGGCCGCTTCCCAGAGGGCGAGTCGGTCGATGGTGTCCTGGTCGAGGTCGATGCCGGTGAGGTGGTCGTGGAGAGCACCGGTGGCGAGGCGGAGCAAGGTGTCGGCCCGGGCGGCTTTGGCGGGAATGACCGGAGGCAGGAGGGACGGTGAGCCGAGGCCTGTGACGGGATCGAGGAGTTCGAGGACGGACACGTCCCGGTCGGTGCCGTAGCGGACCTCGAACGCGCGCCGATACGCGCTGATCTGCGGCACGCCGAAGGGGAACGGGGTGAGCCGCAGCAGCAGTTCGGCCGCCCGGACCGCTTCGTCGGCCACTTTGCGTGACACCTCGCAGGCCGCCAGGGGCAGAACCGTGTCGACCTGGAGCGGTGTGGCTGTTTCGAAGCCCGTGACGCGGCGGGCGTGGTCGGCGAGCGCCGGGAAAGCGGCGGCGCCGGTACCGGCCGGCTGCCTCTCCCAGTCCTGGATCGCGGCCAGCAGTTCGCCGAGGTCCGCAGCGGCGGTGCCGGCTGCCGGTATCCGGCCGAGGTGGTCGAGGACATGTCCCGCGGGGTCGAGGTGGGTCAGCGGTGGGCGGAGGTCCGTCAGGAGGAACGCGTGCCGCCACAGCCGGTATAGCAGATCGTGGACCTTGTCGGGAGTGGCTCCGGGGACGGCTTCCAGGAGGTCGGCGGCGAGGTCGGCGTAGGCCACAGGTGTGCGGGCGAGGGCGAGGGCGCGAGTGGCGGCGCCGGTGGCGCGGAGGGTGACGTTCTCGCCGCCGTTCGCCCCGAGGGCCGCCTCGACACCGCTCAACGTGATCCGGCCGGCGCGGTGCAGCACGGCCGGATTGGCGATGACCGTGGTCGCCTCCCGGATCTCGGTTCGCGATTCGAGGGCGGTGACGAAGTGCACGAGGGCGTGCATGTCTACACGGGCGTGGACGTCGGGAGGCTGGTCGGCGAGGCGGACGTCGGTGACCGTGCCCCAACGCCCCAGGGCGACACCGGCGTTCAGCCCGAAGGGAGTGGGCCGGGTGCTGAGGCGAATGAGGTAGCGCAGGATGCTCGACTCAAGGCGCCGCCGGTCGCGTTCGGTGCGTACGGGCCCCAGCAATGAGGTGGCAAGGGGCAACGAGGACACGACGACGGCACGTCGCGCGTGCTCGTTGTCCCGGACGCGAGCGATTGCGGGCGCTCGCCTGAGGTCCTCGGCTGCGGGGTAGTCCGTGACGGGGAGGATCGGGGTGCGGATCACGAAGTGGTCGAGACAGCGGTAGAGCCCCGATGCCCGGGGGGCGGCTCGTCGCCGAGTGCCGGGACCACGGGAGGCGTCGGCGCTCATGACAGCAGGAAGAACCGGTCCCAGGCGGGTGGTTCGAGGGTGGCGGCGGCAAGAAGGGTGAGGGCGACCCCTGCGGCGCCTTCGAGGAGACCGGACCGGTCCTCGCGGGTGCCGTCAGGCTCGACGCTGCGATAGCCGAACGGGGCCTGCGGTTGGTATTCGCCGATCAGTTGGTCGACCAGGCGGCGCGCGCCGTCGCTGATCTCCTCGTCTCCGGTGTCGACGGCGAATCGCAGGGTGACCTGCAGAAGCCCGGCGATGCCGTGGCAGAACCCGGGCGAGTCGATGCGCCGCCGGGTGACGGGTCGCCGCAGTACGGCCCGCATGGCCGCGACGGCCGTACGGGTCAGGTCGGGGTCGCCGAGGGCGGTGCCGGCGAGCCAGAGGGCGCGCGCGACACCGGGGCTGCCGTAGCACCAGGCGTCGCGGGCTGCCGACGGTGCGGCGGAGTCCTCACCGAGCGGGACGACCGACGGGTATGCCCCTCCTCGGGCGTCGTCGACCTGGTGTGAGGCGAGCCAGGACGCCGTGCGGCGGATCGCCTCGGTGTGCCCCGCGCCCACCGGGCCGTCGGCGTGGGCGAGGGCGAGCATGGCGAGGGGGCCGGTGATGCCGTGGGCGAGACCGCAGTTGGCGACCGCGGTCCGGTACCGATCGCGCATGCTCTCGTCCGTGATGAGGGCATGGGGGGTGTGCCAGGCGGGGACCCCGTCGACGGCACGGGACAGGTCCACGAGCCAGGCGAGCACGGTGTTGAGAGCGCGGTCCCGGGCTGGGCCGGTCGGCCGGGAATGGAGATATGCGGCCACCCCGGTCCACCCCGACACGAGGTCGAACGTGCCGACGGCGAGGCCCTCCCCGGTGACAGCGGGAAGCCGTCGGGGAATCCGGGTGTACAGGCTGTCGTCGATGCCGCCGAGCAGGGTGCGGTACCGCTGTCCGCCGTGAGCCAGGTACGAGGTGGTGAAAGCCACTCCGGTGAGGCCGGCGAAGAGTCCCAGGGTGCCCACGGGGTTCGACGCCGTGCCGTCGACGGCACGGCTGAGGTGGTGGTGGGCCACGAGGTCCCAGCCCTCGCCGGGCAGGCACCGGTCGAGATGTCCGAAGGCGAGGGCGAGGCCGCAAGTGCCTTGGGCGGCGCTGTGGGCCGTCCATCGCGGACGTCCCTGCAGCGGCGCTCCCTCGACGATGTCGGGGTCACGCAGCCGCGAGAGCACGTCCACGGAGATGGCGCGCACCGAGGCGACGGTCTGCGGATCGCCGATGGCCGGCTGCCAGGCGGGCGGGGCCATCAGCCTTCCCGTGGGTCGTGCTCGACGACGCGGCGGATGACATGATCACCGGCGACCCTGCGGGTGACCCCGTCGGCCCGGACCTGACTGACTTCCAGGACGTAGTGATCCTCGTAGAGACTGCGGTCGCACTCCGAGGTGCAGGAGCCGCAGGTCTCACAGGTTTCGGTCTCGTTGGGGGTGTCGAACACGGGGCAACTGCCCGCACAGGTACTGGCACAGCTGTTCGTGCATTCGTCGCCGCAGGTACTGGCGCAGCTGTGGGTGTCCTCGATGACGAACCTGTCGACTTCCCGCGTCGTCATCTTGACGCGGATGTCCAGGTCGAACTGGTCATCGCTGTATACGACGTGTGCTTGCTCGTCTTCCATGGCTCAACCCTCGGCAATGCGATCGGTCACCGAGCAATGCCTGTACTCCCACGATGGCACCTCGGGTGGAGGTCGCAACCCGGGGCGGCCACGGTCCTCTCCGCCCCACCGCCCAGGCCCTCCGGCTCCTCGTCCCGGCGGTACTTCACCGGTCGCCAGGCGCCCCACGGCGTATGGGGCTGCTTGAACAGCCGGAAACATCCGCCTCCAGTTGGGCAGTCCGGCCCGTGTACCCAAACCCACCCGGCCGGGCCCAGGACGACCACCCGGCTCGAAGAACCGCCACCCCGCCACCCGCTACGACATGGGCCAGACCGCCAAACGCCCTGCGACACTCACCGCCCTGCGTGATGCCCGATGTCCAGGACAAGCCCAGGGGATCCGCGCCCCCGCTTCCCATCCACTTGCCCCACCAGGTATCTTGCATCGCATGGAACCAGGTGATTCGACCAAGCAGGCCCGGGCAGCCGCCCAACTGCGCAAGGGGGTCCTGGAGTACTGCGTACTCGCCCTGATGCGGGACCGCCCCCGCTACGGCGTGGAACTCCTCCACGCCCTGGAGGACTCCGGTGCCCTGGCCACCAGCCAGGGCACGGTCTACCCGCTGCTCTCCCGGCTCCGCCGCGACGACCTGGTCACCACCACCTGGCAGGAGTCCGCCTCCGGACCACCCCGTCGCTACTACGCGCTCACCGACAGCGGCCGGGCAGCACTCGACGAGTTCACCCGCGTCTGGCCCGGCTTCCGCAACGCCGTCGACGCCTTCCTGACCACCCCCCACCCCTCCACCGGAGACCTCGCATGAAGACCTCTACCGACCTTGTACGCGACTACCTCTCCACCGTCGAACGCGAGGCCTCCGCGCTCCCCGCCGACCGCCGCCAGGAACTCCTCGCCGACCTCACCGAACACATCGAGGTGACGCGCGCCGAACGCCCCGATGCAGCGATCGGCGAGGTCCTGGCGGAGCTGGGGGACCCCCGCACGATCGCGGCGACCGCGCTGGCCGAGGCGGAAAACGGGGCCGCTGGGGCCCCGGCCCGGAGCGGTGTCGGTGCACCCGCCCGGCGCGGCAAGGTGCACCCCCTGGTCCCGCTCCTGATGCTCACCTGCTCGCTGCCCTTCATCATGATCTTCCCCGGCCACCCCGGACCGCTGATCGGCGTCCTGTTCCGCGTCACCGGCGCGGTACTTCTCTGCACCTCAGTGCACTGGACCGCCGTCCAGAAGACCACTGGCGTAATGCTTACCGCCGTCCTGCCAACTGCCGTCATGACCGCCTGGAACGAGTCCAGCGGCGGCCCGGCGGGCGACACCCCGGCCCTCCTGGCCAACCTGGCGACGGTCGCTCTGCTGGCCGGTACGGCAACCTGGCTCTGGCGGGTCCGCCGCGCCTGAGCGCGGCCACAGCCCTCGTACCCGGCACTCACTCCAAGGAGTGACCACACGACCAAGCCCACTGTTGAGGAACAAGCTCGAGAGGTCGATGACCGCCCACCAGCGACCTGGTAGCCCTGCCACCGCACGGCATCGAGCGGCAGTTCGGCGGCATGGACGCACAGCAGCCGCTCGAAGAGGCCATCCACGCCTTTGACTTCCACAAGGGCTGCCCGCCATGAGCGACCGTCAGCGCCCGGTCTTGAGGAGCCGGTGGCCTGAGCGTCCCGTCGCGTGCGGGCATATCCCGCCGATGCCCTGCGGGAGCAGGACGGTGGTACAGGCGGTGGAGCGGCAGTATCGACGGTCCGATCGTGCCCGGTGCGTAACCACCACGTACTCACCTGCTCCTGGGCCCGTGGACTTGGCCTGACCGTCAAGACCATCGCCAGGCCGAGCCCAAGGGCGCGACCGACTTCGTGCTTGTGCCGCGGCGGTGGATCGTGGAGCGGTCGGGCCAACCCGTGCAATGTGCCGACCTGCCGAAAGGCGGCCGTCGCCAGGTGACGATCCCGCATCGAGGTACGGAGATTCCCGGTGAACCGCCGTACGCCGACGTAGTCGGTACGGGTGGCCGCGGCCGGTGCGCGCCGGTGCCGGAGGAGGCGCGATCGAGCCAACCGGCACGGTTCCGGCCGCTGTTCGTAGAGAGTTGTCCGCGAACTCTCCCGGAATTGTCCGTGATCGGTAACAGACGCATCCCCTGGCCGCCGTGCCTCGTCCTGCCAGGTGGTCGCAAGGCGACCGGGAATCGGCGAGGGACTGCGCGAAAAGGGGCGGACATGGCACGGCATGGCGGCGGGCGAGGCTGGTACGGCAAGGTGGCCGGGGCGGCGCTCGGGGTGACGATGCTCGCCACCGGCGCCTCGCTGTGGACCGCCCAGGCCGGCACCGCGGGCAACTCGACACCAGAAGCGACCGCGCCGGCCACGCCGAGCAGTGACGTCAAGCCGGTCGCAGCGACCATCGCGCACGCCTCGGAGGCGGGGGCGCGCGGCATCAACATCACCATCGACGACGGCCCCGACCCCGTGTGGACCCCTCAAGTGCTCGACCTGCTGCGCGAGTACGGCGTGAAGGCCACGTTCTGCATGGTGGGTACGCAGGCGCAGGCCCACCCGGACCTCGTGAAGAAGGTGGTCGCGGCCGGACACCGGCTGTGCGACCACTCGGTGTCGCACAACACCGCCATGGACAAACAACCCCAGGCCTACCAGTCACAGCAGATACTCGACGCCGAACGCATGATCACCAAAGCGTCCGGGGGCGTACGCCCGATGTACTACCGGGCACCCGGCGGGGCCTTCACCCCCTACAGCCGCAACCTCGCCGCTTCCCGGGGCATGCGCCCGCTGGGCTGGAACGTGGACAGCAAGGACTTCGAGCGTCCGGGCACGAACGCCATCGTCGCCACCGTCGAGCGAGAGCTGCACAACGGACCGACACTCCTCTTCCACGACGCGGGCGGCGACCGCACCCAGACCGTCCAGGCCCTGCGCCGCCTCCTCCCCCGACTCAAGGAACAGGGCTACTCCTTCGGCTTCCCGGTCCACTGAGCCCCGGCCATGGCCGGTCCCGGCGTTCGAGGCGCCGGCCCCGGGTCAGCCGTTGGAATGTGCCGACCAGCTGACGAGCGGCCGTCGCAAGTTCCGTGCGTGTGGGAAATCCCTGGTCGAGCGGCGGCGGGTCGGCCGTACGCCCCCTCGCTCCGCCCCGGCTGGCTGCCGTGGCGAAGCAAGGGGGCGTACGGGGTCGGGCTCAGCAGATGCTTGCGCGCCGACGCCGGCGCAGCACGGCGGCCCCACCCGCGAGGACGAGTGCCGCGCCGGAACCGCCGGCAATCAGCGGGATGGAGGACGAGGCGTCGTCCGCCTTGTGCCGGGGGCTGTAGCCGCTGGAATACCCCTTGGTGTCGTACTCCGAGCCGGGCAGCTTGTCGGCGTAGCGGGCCTTGACCAGTTTCTGGTAGTCGCTGAGCGACACCGACGCCTGGCCGCCCAGTCCTTGCCGGGCCTGGTCGTTGAGTGGCTCGACGGTGGTGAGCTTGAGCTGGTACCAGCCGCGGATCTGCGGCTCGGTGAAGACCAGCGCGCCCACGGTGGCCTTGCTGGCGTATGTGGCGTCGCTGTCACCGTCGCGCACGGCCGCCAGGTGCCAGCCGCCGCCCTGGGTGGGGGCGAGCATGACGGTGGCGTTGCGGCCGTTGACGGTGGTGTTCAGCGAGGAGACAAGCTGCGCCAGCTTGACCGCCTCGGTGGGTAGTGGCTGGGAGGTGCCCGCGACGAACCCGGGGGTGATCTCGTTCAGCGCCAACGGGTCCTTGACCGTGAAGGCCGGGAGGCCCTGGCACGGCTCGGCCGTCTCGGGGATCGTCTGCACCGGCCCGCCGGTGCCGCCGCTGGGCACCGGGGTGCTCAGGAAGCGGCAGACGGCGTTGCGGACGTCGGCGGACTTCACCGCGTTGAGGGCGGCCTGGTAGTCGGGGATATCGGCCGAGAGGGGGTCCTTGGCCGGGGCCGCGTGGGCCGGACCGACGACGGACAGTAATGCGGATGCGCTCAGTGCGAAGACGATGGACAGGCGGGAGAAGCGAGAGTCCGCCCGCTTGCTGGACGTTCTGGTGCCGCTGGTGTCGCGCATGTCGCCTGCCTTAGCGGGAGATGCCGATGCGGGAGTGGGTCCACTTGGACGAGCCGTTGCTGACGTAGTCGTTGTATTTCCACCAGGTGTACGTGGCGGTGTCCGGCCACGGGTCGGCCACCGCGATCGTGGTGTTCGACGTGTCGAAGCCGTAGACCACGTTCATGTGGCCGCCACCGGACGTCCACCCGATGCGGGCACCGATCGGCCGGGCCGCCTTGACGTCGGTGTACACCTGGTTGAACGTGGCCGCGCTGCTCAGGCCCGAGCCGGAGTGGGCCATGCCGAGGCTGCTCCAGCCCCTGGCCATGTCGTCGAGCGTGGCGGGCTGGTTGTTGCAGCCGTAGGCGGGCTGGGCCCGGTTGCAGAAGTCCGTCTGTGTGGAGCCGAAGCCCTGGAACTTGGCGATGGTCAGCCCGGAGGCAACCCAGCACCACTGGGTCTTCTCCTGCTTCAGCATGCCGATGGTGTCCTGACCCGCTTCCGCGTGAGCCGTGCCTCCCGCGGCCGCGAGCGATCCCAAGGCGGCCAGCACGATGGCCGCCGCCGTGGTTCCGTACCTGAATCTCCCCATGTTCCTGCCTTCCCCTGATGGGTGCGACGAGATGAGCGGGGCAATCTGACACGAATATGACAGCGCAACATGTCTAAGCCATATAGGGTCCTTGCGGAAATTCCACCCCTACTGATTATTTGTCGGTTAATCGCGTAACCCGGGTGGTGGTCCTGGCTGGGAGGGTTGTTCCATCAGCTGGGCGGTGACCAACCCGGGTCTGCCAGCACGCACTCTTGGGCCTTGACGTTCGACCTGGTCTCGTTCGTAGAGGGTGCTGGGTCGTTTGACGGTTTCGCCCACGTCGTGGTGGGTGACGGGATGCCGGTCCTGAAGCCGGGTGGCCGTCCGGGGCCGGGGCGTGTGACCTTCTCCCAGGGTTTGCGATGGTCGGCGGCGAGCGGGGCGGCGAGGAGGAGTTGGGTGTGGGCGGTGATGACGCGCCAGGTCCAGCGGTCCGCCGCCTGGGGGGTCACGCAGCCGTCTCGATACCTGCAGGCGGTTCCGTTCTCGACCACCGCCCCGATGCGACCTGCGCCCGTCACCGGGGCGAGGCAGCATCGGGGCCGACTGATGATCGTTCAGCGTAACGGCGGCACACGGCGCCCGCCCATCGAGCCGTAGACCCGTTCACCCACCGAGTGTCTCCGCCATGCGGTCCAGGTCGGCGAGAAGGGCGGCGAGGCGTTTCGGCGGGACGGCGTCGGTCATCTGCTGGTCGATGGCGTAGACGGCAGAGCGTGCCGCGGCGAGGCGGCGACGGCCCTCCTCGGTGAGGTGGGCGGGCAGGGCGCGGCCGTGGTCGGTGGTGGTCGCGCGGATGATCAGGCCGTCGTCCTGCAGTCCGCGCAGGACGACGTTCATGGACTGCCGGGTGACGAAGGTGCCGCGGGCCAGTTCGGCGTTGGACAGCCCGGGTTGCTGGTCGAGCAGTTCGAGGCAGGCGTACTGCGGCACGGTCAGTCCGTACTCGCGCAGGGCCCTGTCCATCGCGCCGCGTAGGGCGGCCGCGGCGCGTTTGAGGCGGTAGCCCAGTCGCTCGGTCACGTCGGTGGTCGGGATCGGGCCGGTGGTTGTCCCATCGCTCATGTCAGGAGTTTGACATACATGAGCGAAGACACCTACCTTCGCGTATGTCAAAGTCCTGACATCGAGCAAGTCTGAGGAGCACCCCCATGGCCACCGCCGTTTCCGTCACCGGGCCCGACTTCATCGCACTGCAGGTGCGTGACGTCGAGACGGCCGCCGCTTTCTTCGAGACGCAGCTCGGGCTGCGCCGGGCCCCCGCCTCGCCCCCCGGCGCCGTGGTGTTCACCACCGAGCCGGTCGCCTTCGCCGTCCGCGAGCCCCTGCCGGGCGTGGACCTCGACAGCGTGGAGCGGCCCGGCCTCGGCGTCGCCCTGTGGTTCAGGACCAGCGACGCCCAGGCCCTCCACGACCGCCTCCAGGCCGCCGGGACCCCCATCGTCAAGGCACCGCAGGACGGCCCGTTCGGCACGATGTTCACCTTCCTCGGCCCTGAGGGCTACGCCATCACCGCCCACGGGAGCTGACCGTGCACGCCTTCACCATCACCCCGCAAGGACCCTTCTCCCTCGCAGCCGCTCTCGGCTTCCTGAAGGGATTCACCCCCGCCAGGTATCACGACACCGCACAAGGCCAGGTGCTGCGCCTGGCATTCCCCGCCGACGACGGCCACTCGACCGTCGGCGTCGAAGTGAGGCAGGGAGACGGCCCCCAGGGCATCGTGGAGGCGCAAGCCATGGTGGACACCGGCCCGCCCGGCGAGGGGCGGGCCGGGACGGCCCCAGAAACCGAGCCCGTTCCGCCTTCCCCCGGGATGGATACGGTGCGGCAGCAGCTGGCGCGCATCCTCTCACTCGACGTCGACGGCGGCGGCTTTCCCCAACTCGCCAAGGGCGACCCCGTCGTAGCCGACCTCATCTCGGCATTCCCGGGACTGCGGCCGGTGTGCTTCCACTCCCCGTACGAAGCAGCGGCCTGGGCGGTCATCGGCCACCGCATCCGCATGGTCCAGGCCGCCGCCATCAAGGCCCGCATCGCCGAACACCACGGCCAACACGTCACCGTCGCCGGCCGCACCCTGCACGCCTTCCCCACCCCACTGGCCCTGCGCCAACTCGACCGCATCCCCGGGCTGCCCGACACCAAGGTCGAACGCCTGCGCCACCTCGCGGACGCAGCCCTCGCCGGCGACCTCAACGCCGGCCAACTGCGGGCGATGCCGGCCCAGGACGCCCTTGCCCACCTTCAGGCCTTGCCCGGCATTGGCCCGTTCTCCGCCGAGCTGATCCTCATCCGCGGCGCCGGACACCCCGATGTCTTCCCACGCCACGAACCCCGACTGCACGCCGCGATGGCGCGCGCCTACGGCTTGAGCAATCAGGACGCCTCCGACACGAACCGCCTCGCCGACATCAGCGACCACTGGGCGCCCTACCGCAGCTGGGTCGCCCTCCTGTTGCGCACGCACAGGGGGACGTAACCATGCGCCGTCTGGAATCACCCGACCAGCCGCATCCCGTTCGCGACCCGTGCGGCGCCCGGTTCAAAACAGCCACACCGACTCGGGCAGACCCCGGGGCATGTGTTGATCACTCGACCGAGCGGGGAACGGCGAGCAGGGCCGGTGAATTCCATGGGTCTGGTCGGAATTTCGTGACGGTCACGATCGCGTAGTCCTCGGTGTGGTGTCTGGGCTGCGGGAACGCCCTGGTCATGGGCCGGCCACTCCCGCCCACCCGTAAGGGCCGCCTGCTCGGGGCATCACTCAACCGGCTCACCCTGCGCAAAAGCGGAGCTGGCCGTCAATGAACCTGTACGGCGCCACCGGCCCATGAACGACGAGGCCGCGCACCTGCGGCCCGACGACCCGCTGGAGATTGTTATGGCGGGCACATACGAGGTGGTCGACACCGCCCCGGCCTCGCAGCGATGCCGACTCCGCCGAACTGGCGGCGCATTTCCAGGAGTCCACGTAGCGACGGAGTCCACGGGCGCTCGCGCCGAAGGTCTTCTGAACTCTCCGGCCGAACACCGACCCTCCGCGCGTCGCCATCGGCAGCGTTCGGGCCAATGTCCGTGCCCGGAGAGGAACATGATGGGTATTCAGGCATCCATCCCGTTGCGCAAAGCGGCATTTCATGCCCTGCCCCAGAAGCCCGTACGGTCGGATTCATGGAGTGGAATTTTCAGACGGCCGAACAACTCGCGGCTGCCTTGCGCGCCGGTGAAGTGAGCTCGGCGGAACTGACCGACCATGCGATCGCCCGTATCGAGCGGGACGACAAGACGATCAACGCGATCTGTGTACCGGACTTCGACCGTGCGCGGGCCGCCGCGCGCAGTGCCGACCAGGCACGCGCCCGCGGTGAGGACCAGCCGCTGCTCGGCATTCCGGTGACGGTCAAAGAGTCCTACAACATCGCCGGGCTGCCCACGACCTGGGGCATGCCGCAACACCGGGACTTCATGCCGGCCGAGGACGCGGTGCAGGTGTCGCGGCTCAAGGCCGCAGGCGCGGTGGTGCTCGGCAAGACCAACGTGCCCGTCGGGCTGCAAGACGTGCAGAGCTTCAACGAGATCTACGGCACCACCAACAACCCGTGGGATCACGGTCGCACGCCGGGTGGGTCCTCCGGCGGATCAGCAGCCGCCCTGGCGTCCGGATTCGGCGCGCTGTCCATCGGCTCCGACCTCGCCGGTTCGTTGCGCACCCCCGCACATTTCTGCGGCATCTACGCACACAAGCCGACACTCGGGCTCGCGGCGAACCGCGGTATGGTCCCGCCGGACGCGCCGGCATTGCCGGTCGACCCTGACCTCGCCGTCGTCGGTCCGATGGCGCGCACCGCCCGCGACCTCACGCTCCTGCTCGACGTCATGGCCGGACCCGACCCGCTGACGCTCGGTATGGCGCACCACTTGACGCTGCCACCCGCGCGCCACGAGCGGCTCAGCGACTTCCGGGTCCTGATCCTCGATGAGCATCCCCTCATACCAACCGGGTCCGCCGTGCGGGCGGGCCTGAACCGGGTGGCCGACGCGCTCGTCGACGCCGGCGCCCGCGTGGAGCGACACAGTCCACTGCTGCCCGACCTGACCGAAGCCGGTATGCTCTACACGCAGTTGCTGTTCTCGAGCACCGTTGCGCGTTTTCCCGTCGAAGCGTACGAGCAGCTGCGGACCCTCGCCGCCCAACTGAGCGCAGACGACCAGAGCCTCGATGCGGCGCGGCTGCGCGCCATGGTCTTCAGCCACCACGACTGGATCGAGGCGAACAGTCGTCGCGAGCTCCACCGCCACGGCTGGCGGCAGCTCTTCGCCGAGTTCGACGCCGTGGTGTGTCCCATCACGCCCACTCCCGCGTTCCCGCACGACCACAACCCCGATCCGCGGCAACGCCGGCTCGACATCGACGGCGTCGAGTACCCGTACTTCGACCTGCTCGTCTGGGCCGGTCTGCCCACCATGCCCGGCCTACCCGCCACCGCCATACCCACAGGCCGCTCCCCCGAGGGCCTGCCGGTGGGAGTACAGCTCATCGGTCCGATGTTCGAGGACCGCACCCCGCTGCGGCTGGCCGAACTGCTCGAACAGGAGATCGGCGGCTTCCAGGTACCGAAGTAGGGCGTACGACCTGGTGTCCGTCGCAGTGCCCGGCCCGGCAGGGTCGGGCACTGCGGTCGGTCGAGTGGAGCGAACCGGGCGGTCGGCGCTCGGCCGGAGGCTGCGGAGCGTTTCGGAGCGTTTCGGAGCAACACGGGTCCCCGTCGATGTCGACGAGGACCACGGGCGGGTGCCGGGGTGGCTCCGGCGACAACACGGGTCCCCGTCGATGTCGACGAGGACCACGGGCGGGTGCCGGGGTGGCTCCGGCGCCCGGGGGCCCAACGCGAGGGACGGCTGGCGGTCGCTCGTCTCAAAGACCATGACGGCCCACCACCGCTGGCCGTCCTCCACCGTGTCGGTGCCGCACGCCGCCACCAGGTGCAGTCGGCCATCGTGGCCAGGACCTCCCCCGCTGTGGCAGGAGTGCCGGAGCGTGGTGGGCGAGGCAGAGGATGCAGGCGCGACCGTCCGGATCAGCGGCCGACGAGTCCGTGGAGCCGCCCACCACGGCACCGGGGAACTCGGACGGCTCGGCAGCCCTGTGACGTACGAACTCGCCTCCCTTGCGGCCCCCAGAACCCGGTGACTCCTCACGCGACACGGATCAACGCACAACTCACCTTTCATTCCTGGCCGTCAGGTCCACTGGCACGGGTTCACCTGACACAGCCGCGTGATCACATGCCGGTTCTGCAACCCACCTCAACCACTTCTCAGGTGGCCTGCTCAGTCGCCCAGCTGGGTACTTTCGTGGACTGCCCCCTGGGGAACGACTCGATCGTCCACACGTGATCGGGCAGTTCGTCTCATCAGGGCCAGGGACTGTCCGGGGGATCGTGCCGGACAGGCCCCTGGCCCCGAGGAGGGCTCAGCGCTTGAGCGTGAAGGTGAAGTCACCGGAGAGCTTGCCGCTCAGCCGGATTGCCGAAACGAGTTTCCCCTCCGTGATCAGTCTCTCGACCTCAGCACGCGAAAGACCGCAACCTTCAGCGATCAGCCGCACCGGCCGGACGGGGATCCGCGCAGCAAAGCGGACCGAGACATCGATCACCTCGCGGTCCAGGTGATCCGATCCGCCGGTGTCGAGGCGCCAGGCGTCGTCCCAGTCGAGGGCGATGCGATTACGGCGCCGAACGACCGGATCCTGGAGCAGCTCAGCTGCCAGGCCAGGGTCGTTGTCATGCAGCCGGTCCAGCAGCTCAGGTCGTACGGAGCGCACGTTGATCCGCTCCAGGACCGCGAGCTTTGCCGTGTCCCCGCATGCGGTACAGAGCGCGAGGAGCCAGGCGTCGATGAGCTTGTGGTTTGCGTTGACGCGAAATTTGCCGTTTGCCCGGAAGCGCTCGGACGCGCACGTGTGGCAACGGCGGAGAACGGTGGGCAGGCAGGTGGGCATGACCACCCAGTCATTGAGCACAGAAGTACACCGGTTTCAGTGAGAAGTCCGCAGCAAAAAGGAGCGCGGCGCACATGCGCGACGCGCGACACATCAGCTCTCGGGAGGTCTCACAGGGTGTACAACGGGACGTCCTTGCCTGGATGACTTGGCTCCGCAGCACGGTAAGGCAGCACAGCGGCGCTGTTCCACTGGTTTTCGAGCGCCTCACCGCCAGGTCCTGTCCGGCGGATCATGGACAAAGCCAGAGCCGGACCGCGGCGACAGTGATGGTGCCGTGCGAGGCACAGGCCCGCTTGTTGGGCGTCGCCGTTCTTGGCGGCCTCCTTGCCTCCACGACGGCGGACCAACCTCTCGAAACCGTTCAACCGTCCCGGCGAGACCGTGAACGCCAATCCCCGCCTGAGCCGCTGCCGCGTATGCCACGCGAAATGGTGTTCGGGCCCCATCGCTCCCGTCGCGGTCCCGGCCAGTTCGCGCACCCGCACCACGACAACCGCCCAGCCGGCCCTCCAGACCGTCACCCGCCGTGCGGCCCACTCCGGCTGCGGCTCCGGCTCCTGTTCACCCAGCACCTTCGGAAGCGCCAAGTTCGGGGATGCGGTGATGGGGGCCCTGCCCGGAGCACCGTGCCGACTCTGCGCTCGCTGGTGCTCCTACACCGCCCTTCTGCGGGCCGGCCAAAGAGGGTGCGGACAGAGCCCGATCGGACCGCCGCCGCTTTCAAGGTTCGAGACGGCCTCACGGCCGTGGAATTGGCGGACGTCGCCTTCTGGCCCAGAGCAACAGGAACACCGAACACACCGCGGCGAACGCGCACCACGTCGAGATGTACTCCTGCCGCCACAGCACGAAGGAGGCCGCGGCCCCAACGGCAACCAGGACACCGAACAGGACGAGGCCCCGGTCGCCGGAGAGGAGCAGGGAGCCGATGGTGGCGAAGAGGTAGCCGATGACGGTCAGCTCCGCCTGCGGCAGCCCCAGGAAGTACCCGACGGTGTGCCCACGGATCTCGGCCGTCACGGTGCGGGTCGCCAGCGCGTAGGTGAGTGCCGCCGCCGTCGCGGCTCCCACCGCCAGGGGAATGAGCAGGCGGCGACGGGCGCTCGGCGGCGCGGCGCACAGCACGGCCGCCGGTACCCACAGCACCAGCAGCGGGAGCGCGATGACGGCCCAGGCGACAGTGGCGGGCCCGGTGCCCCCGTGGTTGTGCCACACCGCGGCCTCGATGATCTGATGGCTCCCCAAGAGGAGAGGCAGCGCGGCCAGCGGCAGGTCACGGGGGCGTCGGGCCGCCAAGGTCACCGAGGCGGCCCCCACCGCCATAATGCCCACGCCCGCAACGAGGTCGGCCGTCGCACTCCAGCACATGCCAGCAACGCTACGGCCGCGCTGGTGAGGGAGCGCGCCGGACACTCCTTCGGGGCTACGCCCGGCATCCCGGGCGAGTCGAAGGTCCCGCGGCACTGGGGCCCGACGGCGGCGCCGACGGCTCCATCCGGTAGCACCCTGTCGGGGGCGGAATCAATCGTTTCCGCCCCCAGTCGGTACCGCCCGGCCGGGGGGTTGCTGATCTCCGTCAGTAGGGCATCCAAGCCGACCTCGCCCGGGTCCCGCTTGAGCAGCACCAACAGCGCGGCGCCGTCCTCGCTCCACTCATTCGACTATGATTACAAGATTACAACGGAGTGATCGCAGTCCAACGCAGGGAGGGACGGGAGTCGATGAGCCTTCGTCAGTTCGAGTACGCCCTGGCTGTTGCCGAGGAGGGTTCGGTGACGGCGGCGGCGGAGCTGCTGCACGTCGCTCAGCCGTCGGTGTCCCAGCAGATCCGCGGCCTGGAGCGGGAACTCGGTGTGAAACTGTTCACCCGCACGCCGACCGGGCTGGTGCCCACCGTGGTCGGCCGCGCGTTCCTGCGGGAGGCGGAGGTCGCGGTCAGCGCGTCGCGGCGGGCGAGGGCGACGGCGCGGGCCGGTGCCGATGAGCTGGTGGGCGAGCTGGTGGTCGCGGTGCAGATGGGCTTTGGCACACGGCAGCTGCCGGGCGCGCTGGGCGCGCTGCGCCGCCGCTTCCCGCGGTTGGAGGTCACCGTCTTCGAGGAACCGAGCTCCGCCGAGCTGGAGCGGCTGTGCCGCCGGGGCGTGTTGAACCTTGCCCTGATGGCGGCGTGCGAGCGAAGCCCCGCCGACGCCCACCACCTCGGCGACGAGGAGTTCGTCGTGGTGCTGGGTGCCGGGCACCGGCTGCTCGCCGCTGACCGGGTCGAGCTGCGCGAGCTGGAGGGCGAGCCGTGGGTGAGGTTCGACCGCGACAGCGCGCTCGACGGCGTGCTGCGGGAGGTGCTGCGGGACAACGATCTGGCCCCGACCACGGTCGCCCGCGTGTCCCAGACGGCGACGGCCGTGCGCTGGGCCGACCACGGGCTGGGGGTGACGCTCGTCCCGGCCTCCGCGGTGCCCCACGGTTACGAGCACCTCGTGCGCCCGGTGTTCCCGGTCATGTCCCAGCCCGTCATTGCCGTGGTCCGGCACGGCGCGGGCCCGGCGGAGGCGGCCCTGCTCGACCTCCTGCGTCAGGAGACCTGGTCCGAGTCCGCTTCCTTCTCACCGGTGTCCTGACGGGCGAGAAGGAAGCGGGCACCGCTCAATTCCTTGTGTCGAAACTGGTGTTCCGGAATGCCGCCGACGTCAACCCCTGGGGAATTCACCGCCGTCCACGACGAGATTGCTCCCGGTCAGCCAGCTCGCCCGGTCGGACACGAGGAACATCACCGCGTGGGCGATGTCGTCGGGCTGACCATCTCGCCCCAGCGGCACGGTGGTGTTGTCCTGGCCCGGCCCCGGAGCCAGGCGCGCCCACTGCTCCCGCGTTGCCTCGCCGCCGGGGGTGGCGACTTTGCCGGGAGTCACGGTGTTGACCCGGATTCCGAACGGGGCCAGCTCCAGGGCCAGTCCCCGGCTGTAGTTCTCCAGCGCCGCCTTCGCCGCCGTGTAGTGCAGGAACGGAGGTGGCGTGAGGGGGACCGCGGCCGAGGAGACGTGCACGACCACCCCCGAACGCCGTTCCCGCATCCCCGGTGTCAGCAGCGAGTCCAGCCGCACCGAGGCCAGGTAGTTCAGGTCCAGTTGGTCCTGCCACTCCTCGTCGGGGATGGCCGAGGCGTCCTGGTACGGTCGCGCCCCACCCGCGTTGTCGACCAGGATGTCCACCCCGCCGAGCACCTCCTGCGCGGCCGCGGCGAGCGTCTCCGCTCCGGCCCGTGTCCGCACGTCGGCCTCCACGAAGGTGGCCCCCTCCGGCACCGCGCCCCTCCCCGACCTGGCGGTCGTGAGCACCTCGGCGCCCGCGTCCAGGAGTTGGCGCACGATGGCCGCTCCTATCCCCCGAGAACCACCTGTGACCAGGGCCCGCTTTCCCGCGAGTTCTCGCATTCCCGAGCCGCTTTCGATCGTGGTCATGCCACCGGTCCTCTCGATCACGAATTCGTCCGCTCGACGTAAGAAGAATCGGCGTGCGCAGAGCGCGAATCTTCGGATAAATCGCGGTGAGCACCTCGTCGAGCAGTTTGACGGTACGTCCGGAAAAGAACGAGAGGCAAAGACGAAATGTCAGCAGGTGCTATAGGGAATTCCTATAGCACCCCGGCCCCTCGCCCGTGGCCGGCGCGGCAGCGGCCTCGCGAAGGCAGGATTCACGCCGTCGCTGAGCGAGGTCGCCGCCCCGTGGGGCGGCACTCCGGCGCTCGGACTTGCCCTGTCAGGTCAAGGAACCCGGGACGCGGGACTGGGAACGCGCGGCCACCCGCTGGCAGCGCGACCTGCCGCCGGCCCCTACGCCGGCTACTCACCGCTCACCCGCCCCCACGTGATCCTCGCCCGGCACGCACAGCTCCAGCTCCAGCTCCAGCACGAGATGCGCGCGGTCCGGGTGGCCCTGCAGACCAGCCGGGCCGAGCTGCCCACACCGGGCGTGGCGGAAGCGGTCATCGAGAACACCATCCGGATGTACGCGACGGAGCTGGGCCGCCTCGCCCGCGGAGTCCGCCGGTGACGGACGCGCTGATGGGCGACCACCCGTACCCGGTGCAGCGGCGGCCGACGACATCACGGTAGCGAGCCGGGCGAAGTGTGCCTGTCACCCCGGGAGTTCCACTCCGCGGCTCCGGCCGCGTCGCCTTGGTCGGCGAGGCACTCCGCGTAGCGCCTGAGGATGCGCACGTGTCGCTGCACGCCGGGTTCGCCGTAGGAGGCCCTCAGTGAATGCCGGCTGCGGGTGAGGAGGGCGTCGGACGACCTACGGGCGTGACGACGGCCGATCGCGTCCGAGCGCTCGGGGGCGTCGGTCGACGGCTCGGTGGAGTGCAGCGATCTGTCCAACTCCTCGGTGCGGATGATGGCGGCCATCAGAACGGGGCCGCGCCGACCCGCAACCAACTGCCGTACCGCCGGGGCCGTCAGCGCCTCGTCGCCGAAGGAGTTCTGGAACTCGTCGAGCCAGACGACGGACTGCGGCAGATCGACGCCCTCCCGGACCGGGGCGTTGAGCTGCGCACCCGTCTCTATATGGGGCAACCCCCAGAGGGGGACCTCGGCGCACAGCGCCTCGTACAGGCAACGGCTCTTGCCCGCCGCCGCCTCACCCACCAGCACCGCGAGCCCGCCGGTCCGGATGTGTGCCCTGATCCATGCGCGGATGTCGGAGTCGATCCGGCGCGGAATGTATTCCTGCAGGCTGCTCGACAACCCCTTGATC
The DNA here is from genome assembly GCF_055570295.1 of Streptomyces sp. NPDC031265. Lineage (NCBI taxonomy): Bacteria > Bacillati > Actinomycetota > Actinomycetes > Kitasatosporales > Streptomycetaceae > Streptomyces > Streptomyces sp. NPDC031265. The sequence continues at coordinate 86,814 of NZ_JBVIHM010000027.1, read as the reverse complement.
GGCGTGCCCAGGCAGGGGGATCGCCGTGTGAATGCTCAACGCCATGCGCTCACGGGAGTCGACGACCCGTTGTGCCGGGCCGAGGAGCGCGTTCCTCACGGCGGAGCGGCGTACGACTCGTTCGACGGGCTAGGCCAGCCGTGTTCCCAGAGCTTCCACGGCCCTCTTCCCGGTGATGGCCGCACACGCGACGAACGCACCCACGGTGGCCGCTGCCCAGGTCGGCCCCGGGCCCGCCCGGCGGCGAGCACCACCGAGGTCGCTGCCAGTACGGCGCCCGCAGCGACCGCCCCGGCCGCCGTCCACAGGTCGAATCGCCGATCCCCCATGGAGCGAGGATGCCGCACTTGGAGCCCGCCCGTGGCCGGCTCAGGCGAGTGCCGCTCCCAGGGCCACGAATCCGCAGATCAGCACGAACCGGAGGGCGAGCGCGGGGAGACGCAGTCCCCGCGGCAGCCGACGCCAGGGCGTGTGCTCGTCGGCGGGGAGCACTTGCAGGTTGCCCCGCCTCGCACAGCGGGTCCAGGAACGCGAACAGCTCCTCGGGCCGCTTGTCCATGTGCGCCGTGGCCTTCAGGAGCACCGGGTCGGCGACCGGCACGGCCGTGCCCGCGCCCGGCAGTTGGAAGCGCACGACAGCCGTACGCGTCATGCAGGCGCAATTGGTACCGGTGCAGCCCGCCCCGCGGCCGCGACGGCACTCAGCCCACCGTCCTCCTGGTGCTCGGGGCCGGGCATGCGCATGACGGTGCCGCCTGTCCGGGGCCCCTCAACTCGCTCTTACCACCAGCCGTCTCCCCCGTTCCCGGTTCCTGCCCCACGGCGGATCCCATGCTCGCGCCGGCCTCGGCGAGCACGTCGCGGATCACGTGGCGGACGTCGCGTGCCATCCCCGGCGGGATGCAGCCGACCCGTCAAACAGGCCGCAAGCAGGAGGGCCTGGCACACGCAACCGTGGGCTGCCCGTCTGCCGTTCGGCTGCCTTACGACGGCCGGGGGGGTAGGCGGTCAGATTCTCCGGGCACCGTAGAAGCTGCCGAGGTAGCTCATCTTCTCGTAGCGGACAAAGGCACCGGGCTTTGGAGCGTGCAGCACCATGCCGTTGCCCGCGTAGATGCCGACGTGCAGAAGGTTGTTGAAGAAGACCAGGTCGCCGGGGGCGAGCTCGTTGAAGCTGACCGGGCTGCCGTCGTTGATCTGCGTGTACGTGACCCGCGATATGTGGACGTTCACCTGGGCGAAGGCCCACTGGGTCAGACCCGAGCAGTCGTAGGAGTCGGGGCCTTCGTGGCCGGACTGGTACGGCTTGCCGATCTGCGTCGCGGCGGCCTGCAGTGCGGCGTAGCCGCGCCCGGACCCCGGCTTCTCGTGGCCCAGGTTCACGCGCTCGCCGGCGCCGCGGCTGGCGCGGTTGTCGTCCTGCTTGAGTTCGGCGCGCTCGGCGGCGGTGAGGGTGTTCAGGAGCGTCCGCGCCTCGGCGAGCTTGCCCTGGAAGGCCCTCTTCCTCTCACCGGCCGTCTTGCGGACGTCCGCGAGGTCGGCGAGCTTGCGGGCGGCCTCGGCACGCTTCTGCGCCAGGGCCCGCTGCTTGGACTGGATGGTCTCAAGGGCCTGCGCCTGCCTGGCGCCCAACTGGTCGACCGCGGAAGCCTTGTCGAGGTAGCTGTCCGGGTCGGCGGAGAGGAAGAGCGAAATGGACGGGTCCAGGCCGCCGGAGCGGTACTGGGCGCTGGCGAGCGAACCGATGCCGTTTCGCAGGACGTTGAGCTCGGCCTGCCCGCGGGCCACCTGGTCCTGGAGGGCCGTCACCTCCTTCTGGAGGGCGGTCTGCTTCTCGTTGGCCCCGTTGTACTCCTCGGTGGCCTTCTCCGCCTGGTGGTAAAGCTCGTCGACCTTCGACTTCACCTCGTCCTTGCTCGGCTTGGCAGGCGCGGCGTTGGCGGCCTGGGAGCTGAGGGCGACGGCTGCAGCGGCGGTCGCCGTGAACACGGTGACACGGGCGCGGCCCGGATGCTTGGGACGACGGTGGGACCCCACGGAAGGCAGCTCCTTCTTCCTGAGAGCCGCCGAACTGCGCAGACATGGCGGCCCCTTCGCCGACACCCCGAATAGGTGATCCATCGCGCGAAGGTTCGAGACCTGACCTTAGTGACCAAGTTGTGATCGGTTCAAATCCCCGTGAGAAAAATCTGCCTCACGAAGCACAGTTTTTACACACATCGCACACGTGGTACGCGGGGTCAACGGCAGTGCTCACTCAGGGGGTATGGCGGGGCACCAGCGCGTGACGGCTCGGGAGCCAACACACTGCCACCGCGGGCAGGCCGCGGTCCGCTGGTCAGCAGTGGACGCCGCCTCGCCCGACTTCCCGCGTCGGGTCAGGATCCTTCAACCACTGCGTGGTCTGCGGACGGGCAGGGTTGCCGAGGGCGGGGGCCGACGTCTTTCGCCACTGGGCGGGCACAGGGCATCGTGTTGCCCGTGAGCGACATTGCCCTCTACTTCCCGTACGCCAACCTGCCCGGCGACGCGTGGGTCAAGGCCGCGGCCTTGCACTGGCCGCAGCTCGGGCGCATCCTTCCGGTGGGGTACCGGGACCTGCGGGACTCGGACACGGTCAAGCGGCTTCGGGACGAGCTCGACTTCCTCGTGGATGTGAGGCCGGACCGGGGACGGATCCGCGGGTCCTGGGTGAGTGGCGACATCTTGACGAGAGTGGACCCGGGCTTCCTCCCGCGGGATCCATGGCCAAGTACCGAGGATCAAATAGACGCGCTGTTCTTCGACTTCCTCAACCGGTACCAGCTTGAACTCATCCCGCGGTACGGCGCCCACGCACTCGGGATCGAGTCCCTGCGCACCCGGGACGTGTACGACGAACTCCTGCCGGTCGACAGCCGGTTGGAGGAGGTGCATCCGACGAAGCTCTCCTATGACCTGACGGTACGGCTGGCGGACGCCGGGCTGCTGGTTTCACAGAACTACCAGTGGCGCCGCGCAGACGACGGAAGAGTCCTCGACGTACACACCGTTGCGATGCACCGAAGCCTGGCCCGCGTCTACTTGACGATCCTCGCGGACGTGGTGGCGAGGGAGAACGGGATGACCCCGGTGACCGACCAGGCACTGACCTGTGCCGCCACCTCGGGCTGGACGATCGACGCCATGGCGCACGCCCTGCTCGCCGACGAGACCGGGACGACGACGGAGGGGCGAGTCGACGCCCATCAGACGTTCGCCGTGCTGGCCCTGCAGTCCGTCCTCCCCGGCGATATCGCCGAGGTCCCGGTAGAGCGGATCATCGAGGCACGGCGACGCCTGCTGCCGGAGCTGATGCGGTTCCGCGCGTTCCTCGACTCCCTCGCGCCGGACTTCGTCGAGATCAGCGGGGTGCGGGATCCCGAGGTGAGAGCGGCCAGGCTGCGCAACCATGTGGAGAGGAACATCGCGCAACCGATCGAGACGATGGAGCGTGAACTCGGGCGGCTCGGCATGCAACCCGCCCGGGCCGTACTGAGCCTTCAAACGCTCGTGCCTCCAACGGCGCTGGGCGTACTGGCCAATACCGTGAACCTGCCATCCGCCGTCACCGGGGCGGGTGTGGTCGCCGGGTGCCTCGTCGGAGCGACGAAGGGCGCGCTCGACCAGCGCAGACAGGCCCTCGCGGGCCACCCCGCCGGATATCTGCTGAACCTGCGCCACGAACTGGGCCCCTCGGAGACCGTCGCGCAGATCCGCTCCGCCATGCGACGAGCCGCACCCCGCCGGCGACGCGGACGGTGGGCTGGACTCCGCGGACGCCTCGGGCGCTGAACGCCGGGTGCGTCGTACGGGACGTACGTCGTACGGGACGGTGATGCGGCCGTTGCGACGCCGTACGACTGCTGCTTCGCCTCGACGGCGCTGCTATGCCTCTCGGAGGTGCTGCCGCTCGGGGTCCGGCCCGGCATCCTGCCGAGGAAAGGGGACGAGATCGGGCTCGACCCAGCCGTTCTTCGCCTGCGACCCGGCCAACGTGGCCGAGCGGTAGAAGCGGGACAGCAGGCGCTTGTCGAGCACTGCGGGGTTGCGGTCGGCGAACGCGGTGAAGTCCCCTGCGGAGGGCTCACCCGCGTGGTGTGCGACCAGTTCCACCCAGGCGCGGCTGACGGTCACGTGGTACTTCTGGGGCGCGCCTGCGTAGCGGGCGGTTCGCTGGATGCCATCGCTGACCGGGCCGTCCGCTGCCGGCATGCCGCACCGTCGCACAGCAAGCCACGTCAGGTGTATGTGCTCGCGGTGGCCGAACCGCTCGGCGCCCGCCATCACTTCGGCCATCAGCTCCGCGAACACGGACGCGGACGCGTCGCCGTCGGCCTGCGCCGCCACCTCTCCTGCCCGGTCACGACGACACCTCCGTCACGGCCTGCAAGGTCTGGCGGAGTACGGCGACCGCCTCGGCGGGCAGGTTGCCGAGCGCGCGCCGCTCCACCCCCGCGAACGCCTCCCGGATGGTGTCAGCGGCCATGCACCCGGACGGGTGAGCTCGATGAGCGCCGCCGGCGGTCCCCCGGCAGGGCACCACGGGTGATGTGATCAAGCTGGGCCCCCACGAACCGGGCGGCGTCGGCCGGAGGCATCCCACCGTCCTCGTACGCTTGCCCCGTGCCAGCCTCAACCCCTCTGCGACGCGTCGCCGTCCTCGTGCTCGAAGGCGCGAAGCCGCTCGACGTCGGCATTCCCGCGCAGGTGTTCACGACCCGCGCGAGTATGCCGTACGAGGTACGGGTCTGCGGGGCGGAGCCCGGACTCGTGACCGGTGGTGACGGCCTGTCATACGCCGTCGCCCATGGCCTCGACGCGCTCGCGTGGGCCGACCTCGTCTTCGTCCCCGGCTACCGCTTCCCGGGCCGCGAGGACCCGCCGCGGGCAGTCCTCGACGCGCTGGTCGCCGCCCACGGCCGGGGCGCGCGGCTCGCCGCGATCTCCACGGGTGCCTTCGCGCTCGCCGCCACGGGCCTGCTCGACGGCAGGCGCGCGACCACGCACTGGCACTACACGCGGGCACTCGCCGAAAAACACCCCCGCGTACGGGTGGACGCGAACGTCCTGTTCGTGGACGAGGGCAGTGTGCTGACCTCCGCCGGTGCCGCCTCCGGCATCGACCTGTGCCTGCACATCCTGCGCGGCGACCTGGGTGTGGCCGCGTCCAACCACGCGGCCCGGCGCCTGGTCGCGGCGCCCTACCGCAGCGGTGGGCAAGCACAGTACGTGCCTCGCAGCGTTCCCGATCCGCTGGGCGAACGGTTCGCCGCCACCCGCGAGTGGGCACTGCACCGCCTCGACGAACCCCTCACCCTGGAGGCGCTGGCCCGGCACGCGGCGGTGTCCGCGCGCACCTTCTCACGGCGCTTCGTCGAGGACACCGGGTACACGCCGATGCAGTGGGTCATGCGCGCCCGTATCGACATGGCCCGTGAGCTGCTGGAGCGTTCTGAGCGGAGTGTGGAGCAGATCGCGACGGATGTGGGGCTGGGGACGGGGGCGAATCTGCGGCTGCACTTCCAGCGGGTACTGGGGACGACGCCGACGGAGTACCGGCGGACGTTCGCGCGAGGGGAGTGAACCCTCGGGGCGGCTCGATGCGGGGCGCTCGCTCGGCGCAGGGCGGCGGGGCGACTCGCGCCCCTGCCGCAGTGCCCCGCCGCCCTTGGCGAGATCCTTTCGAACCATGGCGCTCACGCCTCTGCCGCTGCCGGGCGTCCCACGCGAGTCTGGAGGCGAACCGAAGGGACGGACATCACCCATGACTCGCATCGCCATCAACGGATTCGGCCGCATCGGACGCAACGTGCTGCGCGCGCTGCTCGAACGAGACAGTGATCTGGAGGTCGTCGCCGTGAACGACCTCACCGAGCCCGCCGCCCTCGCGCGGCTGCTCGCCTTCGACTCGACGGCCGGCCGGCTCGGGCGGCCCGTGACCGTGGACGGGGACACGCTCGTCGTCGACGGCCGCCGCATCAAGGTGCTCGCCGAGCGCGACCCGGCCGACCTGCCCTGGGCCGAGCTGGGCGTCGACCTCGTCCTGGAGGCGACGGGCCGCTTCACCTCGGCGAAGGCCGCCCGCGCCCACCTGGACGCGGGCGCGAAGAAGGTCCTGGTCAGCGCGCCGTCGGAGGGCGCCGACGTCACCCTCGCGTTCGGGGTCAACAACGACGCGTACGACCACGAGGCGCACACGATCGTCTCGAACGCCTCCTGCACCACGAACGCGCTCGCGCCGCTGGCCTCGGTGCTCGACGAACTCGCCGGGATCGAGCACGGGTTCATGACGACCGTGCACGCGTACACCCAGGAGCAGAACCTCCAGGACGGCCCGCACCGCGACCCCCGCCGCGCCCGCGCCGCCGGGGTCAACATCGTGCCGACCACGACGGGCGCGGCCAAGGCGATCGGCCACGTCCTGCCGAACCTCGACGGCAAGCTGTCCGGCGACTCGATCCGGGTGCCCGTGCCGGTGGGCTCGATCGTCGAGCTCAACACCACCGTCGAGCGTGACGTGACGCTCGACGACGTGCTGGCCGCCTACCGCGCGGCGGCGCAGGGGCCGCTCGCGGGCGTGCTGGAGTACTCGGAGGACGCGCTGGTGTCCTCCGACATCACGGGCAACCCGGCCTCGTCCATCTTCGACTCGGCCCTCACCCGGGTGGACGGCCGCCATGTCAAGGTGGTCGCCTGGTACGACAACGAGTGGGGTTTCTCCAACCGGGTGATCGACACACTGGAGCTGCTCGCCGGGCGGTGACAGCCGGGCGCCGGGGCGGTCCGAGCCGCGACATCGGGCACGGGCCGCACGTCACCACCGCCGCGTGCGGGCTGGTCACCCGCCTCACCCAGCTGGAAACCCGCGTCCCACCACGCCGGACACACGCCGAGACCGAAAGCTACGCAGGAGACGTCGTCGTCCAAGCGGAGCGGGCAGCGCTCGCACGGCGGATCGCAGGGGCCGGCGTACGACCAGCTCTACGCCGAGGCCCAGCGCCGTAGCATCCACGGCCGGTCCAGCATGGACGAGGCGGAGCTGAAGCGGGTGCTGGGCGGAGGTTGACGCACGGGTCCCAGACGCGGCGTCACCCCTGGCTCTTCTCCACCTTGTACAGCTTCAGACTCTTGTTCGCGAACAGGAGGACATAGCCGCAGTTCCAGCAGATCAGCCCGGTTGCCGACTCGTTCGCCCAGCCGAGGTTCATGAACTCCGCCCCGGAGCTGTTGAGTTTCACCTCGCGGTCCCGGAAAACATCGCCCTGGCAGAAGCTGCACCTGATCCAGGTGTCCCCTATTGCGGCACGTACAGGCTTGGCCACGGCCCCCGCTCCCCCTGAATTGCCAAATGGCGAACACCCGTACGCTCGCCGCTTGGTGATCAGCGTAGTGGACCACCAAGCGGGCTCCGGTACACGTTCTGGACCAGCCGCCGTTCAGGGACGGGCGCCGGGCCGGACGGCCATGCGTGCTCATCGCGCCCTTCGGCGTGGGGTGAAGGCGTAGAGGTCGAGGATGTCGGGACAGGGCGCGATGCCGGGGCCGCCGGCCTGGACCCAGGCGGCGATGTCGTCCGTGGCGTCGGGATCGTTGACCAAACCGAGCCAGACCGGGCGGGCACCGGCGACGCGTGCGGCACGAGAGGGCTGGACGACGATCACGTTGGCCTGTTCGCAGACGTCGAGGCAGGCGGAGACACGTACGGGCGCGTTCTCGGCAAGCCGCGCCTTCTGCTGCGCGTGGTCGACTCCGGGCACCTTCGCGCTCCCGCAGCAGCAGTCCCTGCACACCACGATCCGGCACGGGGCCGAGTCGGCTGGGGTGCGTCCGGCGTCATCTTCTGGTTGCCGCTCCGACATACCGCTCACGCTCCTCCTCCGGGGAGATCCGCCCCGGTTTCGTCAAGGAGGCGACGACGTGAGTCTCCTGGCTCTCGGGTCGCCGCTCGCCCCGTCCTTCCCGCCCGTGTCCGGGCAGTGGTCTGTTCGGGGTTCGCTCGCCGATCACAGTGGCGGGACCGCGCCGGAATTCCACCGGCTTCCTCGTTCCGCGTCGCCTTGTCGTCGGGCATCGTCGCACGTCGGGCGGCAGCGCGTCACCACCGTCGCCCGGGGGTGGGCGATCCGGACGCGCTGTGGTTCGCCGCCGGAGAGGGCGCGCCAGGGCTGCCTGGTCAAGTCATGCGATCGGTGACGGGTCAGGGGATGAAGGTGGTGGTGTTCTGGTCGATCCGCAGGGAGCGCCCGAGGGGTGGTGCGGCGCTCTGAGGGGGCAGTTGAGGCGTTCGCAGGCGCGGCAGCCGTGCTGAGGGATTGGCGGTCGAAGGGCTGGTCAGGGCGAAGCCGTCGGAGCAGACGAGCCGATGAGCGTGTGGCGGGTCTCGCAACAGAGGCCGATGGCCAACAAGCGGTGACGGCCGTGGCGGCCCGTCAGGTGCGGCTCGGTGCCGGCTCCGGCTCGGAGAAATGCGCTGCCGCGCGGCGAGGGAGCAGCAGCGGCGTTGCCAGCAGGAGCACGCCGGCCAGGCCGATGGCCGTACGTGGGCCGAGCAGGCTGCCCAGTACGCCCCAGACGGCCGTCAGGAGCGCGGTCGTGGCTTTGGTCGTCACCGCCCAGGCGGACAGGGTGCGGGTGACGCGATCGGTCGCGGTGCGTTCGAGGCGGTAGGTGGCGTAGACGGGGTTGAAGACCCCGCAGCAGAAGATCAGCCCGAGCTCGACGCCGATCACCAGCAGCAGCCCTGCGGTGCCCGAGCCCAGGAAGGCCAGGCCGACGGGCCAGATCGCGCGCAGCGCCCCGACCACGACCAGGACCTGGTGCTGCCCGAACCGGGTGACGAGCGGTCGGGCCAGCCGTGAACCGAGCAGTCCGGCGATTGAGGGCGCGGCGAAGGCGAGGCCGTACTGCCACGGTGCGAAGCCGAGCCGGCCGAGCATCAGGACGGCCAGCAGCGGCTGGACGGCCATCACCAGGCCGTTGAACAAGGCGGTGTTGAGGAGCAGTGGACGCAGTGTCGCGTCGGCGAGGATGTACCGCCAGCCGTCGAGCAGGTCCCCGGCCCGCATGCGCGGGCCCTCCCGGCGCTCGGGCCGCGGCTCGTGCCCGCCTGTCGCGCGGATGCCCAGCGCCGAGAGCAGGTAGCTGACCGCGTCGGCCACCACCGTCGCCACCGGACCGAGGAGCCCGATCGCGGCGCCGCCCAGCGGCGGTCCGATGATCGTGGTCGTCCAGGCCGTGGACTCGAATCGGGCGTTGGCGACGAGCAGGTCCTCGGCCGGCAGCAGCGTCTTCAGGTATGCGCCGGAGGCGGCACGGAAGGTGATGTCGGCTGCTGCTACGACGATGGAGACCAGCAGGAGCTGGAGGAAGGTGAGCATGCCGAGCGCGTACGCGGCGGGGATCGTCAGCAGCGCCGCGAACCGCACCAGGTCCATCGCGATCAGCACCGGCCGCTTGCGGCGGAACTCCACCCACGGGCCGAGCGGCACCGCCACGGCCGCGCCCACCGCAGCCCCCATGGAGGAGAGCGCGGCGACCTCGGCCGGTCCGGCGTGCAGCACCTGGATGGCGATCAGCGGGAACGCGCCGAAGGCGAGCCAGGTGCCGAGCGCGCTGGTCCCGTACGCTCCCCAGAGCCAGCCGAACCGCCGCCCCAGCCTATGTCCGCGCAGATGTCCCAGCCGGTGCCCGACCCTCATGCCCGCCGCCCCTCGCCACTCACCCGCACAACCGATCCGCGATCGGAAGCATCAAAGCGAGCGCCTTCCCCGGGGGTCAAACAACCGCAGGACCGTCGGGTCACAACCAATGGTTGTACCCGTAAGGTGCCGGCATGGACCTCGACACCGTCCGGACCTTCGTTGCCGCCGCTGACGCAAGGCAGTTCCAGGAGGCCGCCGCCGAGCTGGCGGTCACCCAGCAAGCTGTCTCCAAGCGCATCGCCGCGCTGGAGCGCAACCTCGGGGTACGGCTGTTCACCCGCACCGCGCGCGGCGCCGAGCTCACCATCGACGGGCAGGCGTTCCTGCCCCACGCGCGCGAGCTGCTGCGCGTCGCCGATCGCGCGGTCACCTCCGTGCGCCCCGGCCGCCGTCCGCTGCGCGTAGACGTGATCGCCTCGCGCGTCGCGCCGTCAGGCCTGATGCGCGGCTTCCACCACGCGCACCCCGAGATCGAGCTCGACGTGGTGATGCTGTTCGACATCGAGACGGCCATCGTCGCCGTCCGGTCCGGTGCGATCGACGCGTCCTTCCGCGCCCTCGCCGCGCCCGGCCGGCCCCTTCCCGAGGACATCGAGTCCGTCCGGGTGCTCGACGAGCCGCTCCAACTCCTCACCGGCCCCGCCCACGCGCTGGCGGGCGCCCGGTCGGTGCCCCTCGCCCAGCTCGCCGGGCACCGGATCTGGATGCCCGGCCTCGTCCCCGGTACCGAGTGGAGCGCCTACTACGACGACCTCGTCGCCGAGTTCGGCCTCACCATCGAGGCGACCGGCCCCAACTTCGGCTCCGACGCGCTCCTCGACACCATCGCCGACACCCCGGCCCTGGCCACCTTCATGGGCGAGCAGACCCGCCTCGTCTGGCCCGCCGACCACGGACTGCGCCGCATCCCGGTGACCGACCCGACGCCCGTCTACCCGCACTCGCTCCTGTGGCACCGCGACAACCCCCACCCAGCACTGGCCACTCTCCGCGCCCACCTCGCCGCCACAGCGGCCGGGCACGACGCCGCCGGGACCTGGGCGCCGGACTGGGTGATTCCGCGCTGAACGCCGCCGCGCGTCTTCGGGCATCGTGTCCGGATCGACGGACGGTGACGGACGGTTTCGGGGGCGGGGGTGGCCGTCGGCACACTCCGGCTCTCCCCCACCGTGTGCCTCACATGTCTTGGCAGTGATCAAGGCTGCGAACTGCCGATCCGGCCCGGAAACCTCAGACAACCGCTGGTGACGGCGCCAGAGTGGAACGGCGTCAACTGCACGGCCGTGGCAGAGCACCGACCTGAGCGGACATATGTGGATGCCAGACGTGCAGCCGCGACGGCCCCCGGGTCTACCAGGGCACGACCTGCCCTTGGTGATCAAGGAAGTGAAGTCCGGGCTTCCCTTGCTGGCGCTCGATCGTCTCCGCCACCCCGGGAACGCTTTCCTCCACACTGAGATCGGCGTCGGGTCCGCCGAGTTCGGTGCGGACTTGCCGGCCCGGTGCAGGTCCTGTCCGCCTTCGGTGTTCAATGCGATGCTTCCCTGGCCGGAGACATGATGCCGATGGTCCCGGTCGGGGCGACCAGCGGGTGGAGGGACTCCACGGCGCGCATCGGGCTGAGCGTGTTGGTGATCATGACTTCGGTGATCGCCTCCGGGCAGGGCATCGCACTCGTCCCCGTCAGCGTCGCGCGCTCGCACTCCCGCCCCGACCTCGTCTATCTGGCCGTCACCGACGCCCTGCCCGTCGAGACCTGCCTGGCGGTACCCGAGAACCACTGCACAGGCCTCGTACTGGACTTCCTGGACCTCGCCACCGCAACGCTGCGCCAGCACTCCGGCAATCCACAGGGGGCAGAGGAGACCAGGGCCACGAGCATGGCGCACGCGCTGTCCACGGACTGACCGAGAGCCGCACTGCGCGAAGGCCTCAACACCTGCCAACCCAACGACGAATGGAAGCGCAGGAAGTACCGGGGCAAGTACACCGGGCTCCACAAGACCGGCGACGTCAGCCTCAACGGCGAGGGTGAGGTGTGGATCGCGTACGGGAAGATGGCCGGCTCCTGAGTCCAGCCGCGTGACCGCCGACCTCTGGAGCACGAAGGCGGACATCCGTATGAGACACACCATCGCCCGCTTGGCGGCCACGGCTGTCGCCACGATCACCGCACTGGTCGGATCCCGGGCTGGGTGCATGGCGACAGCCACGACCGGGCAGAGCGCTGGCGAACCTCAGCACAGCACGACGACCGCAGTCGCGATCGCAGCCGACGCGTGCGTCGCCAACGAGAACCTGGGCGAGATCGCGACCAACTTCATCTCCCGCTGCCGCAAGGGCTCCATCCGGCAGGAGTTTCCCGGGCAGCGCTACGGCGACACTCTGGGGTACGTCAAGGGCTGCGGCGAGAGGTCCTTGGAAGCTCCTGAACGACAACCGCTTCAAGAAGTAGGCTCCAGGCATGAGTGTCTACGTCGCCGTCCTGCTGTGCGAGGCATCGAGCACGGCCGAAGACCATGTTCCGCTCTACCAGGAGAATTTCGTCCTGCTGACGGCACAGGACGAGGAGGAGGCTCGCGGCAAGGCGCTTGCGCACGGCAAGGGCCTGGAAACGAGCTACGAAAACGACCTCGGCGAGACCATCACCTGGAGACTCCGTCACGTCGTGGATGTGAGCGAAGCCCTCGACACCGAGCTCGGTGACGGATCCGAGGTGTACAGCAGACACTTCAGTAACTACGACGCCTACCGGTCCTTCGAACCCCTGCTGTCGGGGGAGGAACTCTAGGGCGGCAGCGACGACAGCCACGCCTGTAAGCCACAGGCGCGGTCTCTGCCCACAGCCCCGGCCGGCCAACCGGCTGACGTCAATGCCGCGCGTCCGGTCCCGGGGCGGCTGACCGGCAAGGTCTCTCTCGCCGGGCACACGCAGAGGCCGACCGACCACTGCCTCGGAAACTGTGCATCCGTCACAACGGGAAAGTCTCCACGCAAGCCCCTGCCGCACGGCAGGGACTTGTTGGCTTGGCCCCGTCCATGACTTCGGACGGCGGTCCTCAGAGCCATCGCGTTCGAATGGTTCACGAGTTGCGGCAGCACCGATTCGGAGGCCCCGCATGGATTGCCGTGCGCGCCCAGCTTGTTGGGCACTTGGGGCGTGCCCGGCTGGGACGGTAGGCGCTCAGTAGCGGTACGCGCCCATCGCGATCTCGATGAACGAACGGATCAACGGGTTGGTGTGGCCGTCGTTCCACACCGCGACCACTCGGCTTGGCGCCATGTCGACCAGCGGAACCGCAGTCAGGTTCTCCGGCAGATCGTGTCCCAGTGGGGCCAAGCCGACCGTGCTGTTCCAGAGCACGGCCTGCACACATTCCTGGACGACGCGCACCACCGGGCCCTCGCGCGGTCTGCCGCCGTTCCAGTACGACTGCCAGATCGGGTCGGTTCCCTGCGGGAACTGGAACCAGCGGCGGTCGGCCAGTTCCGCCAGCTTCAAGTCGTGGCGACGGGCCAGCGGATCGTCGGCGCGCAGTACCGCACCGACCGGATCGCTGCGCAGCTCACGCACCGTCAGGGCGGTGTCGTTGAACGGCGCACGGGTCAGGGCGACGTCGACCAGCCCGGCGCGCAACCCGCAGGTCGGATCGGTCAGGTCGGCGTCGCGGACGCGGATGTCGACGCCGGGGTGGCTTCGGCGGAAGACGTCCGCCAGCCTGGTGATACCGGGGTCGGTGCCGTCGCCCAGGATGCCGATGGTGAGCGTCGCGGCGCCGGCCGCCGCAGTCACCCGGGCGTGGACGCGGTCGGCCTGGTCGAGCAGGGCCCGCGCTTCGTCGAGCAGCACTGCCCCCACCGGGGTGAGCGTGACGCCGGCAGGCGAACGGGCCAACAGCAGGGCACCGACCTCGGTCTCCAGCTGCTTGATCGCCCGGCTCAGCGGCGGCTGGCTCATGTGCAGCCGGGCGGCGGCCCGGCCGAAGTGGAGTTCCTCGGCGACCGCCACGAAGTAGCGCAGGATACGTAACTCCACGCTGCAACGATACGCGCAAGGTATCGACGTGGCGGAACGGGTCTTGGACACGCGCAGGGCCCTGGCGGTGCACTCGGAGCATGACCGACGAAGCGAAGCCCAGTGAACCGCAGACCGACCCCGCCGTATCGGTGATCAGCCCCGACGACGGCGAGAGGATCGTCATGGGCACCACGCGCATGCGCGTCCTCGAAGACGGCAGCCACACCGGGCACCGCCTGGGGATCACCGAGTCCGTCCTCGCCCCGCACACCTCCGGACCGCCGCAGCACCGCCACGCCCAGCACGACGAGGGCTTCTACATCATCTCCGGCACGGTGCGCTTCACCGTCGGGGACAAGGAGCACGACGCGACCGCGGGCACGCTCGTGATGGTCCCGCCCGGCGCCCCGCACACCTTCGCCAACGTGACCGACCGACCCGCCGTCATGCTCAGCATGTTCACCCCCGACCTGTACGTGCAGTACTTCCGAGACCTCCAGAGCATGAGCGCCGACGGCAGGCCTCTGACCCCTCAGGGGGGCATCCACACGATGAGCCGCTACGCCACCGAGCCCGCTACCGACTTCACCTGAAGACGGCGGGCGGACATCGCCCGGCTGCCCGCCACCGGACCGGCACAGCCAAGGTGCCGCCAAGGTGCCGCCACCTCTCGGCGTCCGAGTCGCTCACACAGTCTCACCTGCCGGTTCCGAGCGCTCCCCCGGAGTCGGCAGGTCACCCACAAGCGGTGGCCCTTGAAGGGAAATCATGACCATCGTGTACTGGATCATTGCCGGACTGCTCGCCTCCTTCTACCTCTGCTACCTCTGCGCGGGCGTGGTCAAGATGATCCGCAGCCACGATCTGCTCCGCCCGATGATGGCTTGGGTGGACCGCATACCGCCGCCCGCCGCCAGGCGAATGGGAAGGCTCGAAGTTCTGGGCGCCGCGCGCTGCAACTGCCACCGGCGACCGGCATCGCGCCCTGGCTGGTCCTGGCCGCGGCCATCGGGTTCGCGCTCCTGCATATCGCGGCGCTCATCGTGCACCCGACCGGCGAAGACCGGCAGGCCATGCTCAACGCCGGGCCCTGGCCGCATGGCCTTCGCCCTGGAACCGCAAGGAGGCCGCAGGGCGAAGGACCGCTTATCGGCGCAGGCCGTGAGCGCCGCCCCTCCTCGACCAAATCAGCGGGCTTCGTCCCGTCCCACTGACTGAACCCCAACACCCCAGCAAACTCCCATCGACGCATACCGGGCCGAGCACATCCCGCCCCCGGACAGCCAGACAGCCCTTCGGGAAGCCGCGGGTCGCCCACGCCGTCTTCTCCGGCAGACCCCCATGGCCTCAGGACGCAACGACACCCTCACCTCCACCCCGAACACCACGTCGGCCTGCCCCACCAAGGCGGTGGAACAGACCGACGTTACGTCGCGAAGGGCATTCGCCGGGGGTGTCCGGGTACGGGCCGGCCCCTCCGGCGTTCTGGCAACGGGGGTAGGGCTAGAAGCCCTTCACCGCCCAGTCCTGGACGTCAGGAGTGGGGCTGCCCTGGGTCCACAGGGTCAGCCAGACGCCGTTGCCCAGGGAGTTGCCCTTCGGCGTGATGGCCTTGCCGTAGGCGTTGACGGCGCTGCCGTCCGCCGAGGGGGAGAACCGCTGGACGTCGCTTGAGGGGTTGCACGTCCACAGTGTCAGCAGCGCGCCGTTGGTGTTCGCGCCGTTGGCCTCGGGGGTGATGCACTTGCCGCTGGCCTTGTGGACGATCAGACCGTTCTCGTACTTCCACCGCTGGGCATCCGATCCCGTACAGCTCCACACGGTGATCGGGGTGCCGTTGGCGGTGGCGTTGCCCTGAGGCGTCGCGCAGACGGAGCCCGCCTGGTGGAAGTTGGTGAGCCAGCTCCAGCCGTCGACGGGCTTGCCGGCGTCGGGCTCGACGTTGAACACCACCCGGCGCGGCCCGCTGGAGTCCACCAGTGCCTCGTTGGCGCCCCAGAGCCGCTTGGCAAGGGGGTCCCAGGAGAGGCCCTGGGTCAGCTGCGGTGCCTGAGTGAGGACATGCGGCGCCTCGCCGGGCTTGGCCACGTGGATGCAGGAGTAGAGCTCGGTGCCACCCGGCCAGTACGTCGGGCAGGTACCGCTCATGTAGTAGTTGGTGCCGTCCGTGGCCGTGCCCTGGATGCCCCACACGGGAGAGGTGTAGCCCGTGGTCTCCGAGGCGACCGTGGTGGGAGTGCCGGTGCCGAGGGCCGACAGCGGCCAGCGGACGATGCGGGCGCCTGCGCCGTTCCTGTTCTCCACCGACACCAGGGCCGGCGTCGCGCCGGAGCGGTCGACGCTCAGGCTGCTCAGGCACAGCTCGTCGCGGACGGCCGGACCGCAGGCGCGGGGGCTGTTGTTGACGTATGCCGTGGAGATGTTGTCGACCGCGGCGGTACTGACGGTGCTGTAGCGGGCGACGAGCGGCATCGCCCAGAGGTGGAAACGAGCGGAGGTCTTGCCCGCAGCCAGACGGGTGAGGGCGCTCGTGGTGTCGTTCATGCGCCAGATACGCGTCAGATCGAAGACCTGCAGTTCCGCGCCGTTGGCGACGAACAGCCTGTTGCCGTACCAGGCGACGCCGTCCGAGTGCGACGGGTACTCAAGCGGCTTGAAATTGCCGTTGACCGGCTCCACGAGCGCGATGTGCCCGTACTTGACCTGGCCACCGGTCGACTCTGCGATCGAGACCCTCGCGTAGTCCTCGACGGTCGTCGGAGTGCGACCCGAGACATACGTGCCGTGGTACCAGGAGGTGGCCGTCAGGGAGCGGCCCTCGTACAGCCCGTCGGCGGTGGCGGCATGCGAACCGGCGAAGCCCTGCGGCATCCAACCACCGGCGTCATCCGCGTAGTTGGACCTGTCGTCCTCATCGTCCCAACAGAACCCGTCGGGCTTGAGAGCGCCGTTCAGCCCGGTGGCGTGACAGAGGCCCGGGCGTCCCGTACGAGTGCCCAGGACGTCGGTGACGGACGCCTTGGCGACTCCGGCGGCCTCGGCGGAGGTGATGAGGTTGGTCTTGTCCCCGTCCACGCGCGTGAGCTTGAAGTTCGCGGTGAACGGGTCCAGGCCGGAGGCGGCCTGGGCGGACTGGACGGGGAGCAGTACGGAGGCGGCTACCGTCACCCCCAGTGCAAGCTGGGCAAGGCGACTCCTTCGTCCGAACATGAGTTTCATTCGGCCAGGGTAACTGCCGTCGACGTGCCATGATCATCTCCCTTACATGGTCTTCACGCAGGTCAGCACCGCGAGCCGGGCGTCGGTACCGAAACGAAAGCCGGGCCGGCGGCAGGGCCGGACCAGCGCATCTCCGTCCCTGGGCCACAGCCGACGGCCCCGCCGTCAAGCCGCGCGTCCCGAGGTCAACACCCGGCCGGCCGCCTCGCTCAATGTGGGGTAGTCGGTGTAGCCGGTCGGCCCACCCACGTACATCGTGTACTTGTCCCGCACCGCGTTCAGGGGCGCGCCGGTCCGCAGGCGCTCGACCAGGTCGGGGTTGGCGAGGAACGCGCGACCCAGCGCGATCACATCGGCACCCGCTGCCAGCAGGCGTTCTCCGGCGCGCCGCCCGCCGTCTGCGGGCATGGGGGCGGGCCAGCCGAGATTCGGGTTGGCCATCAGTGTGCCGGGCCAGCTGTTGCGGATCCGGGTGAAGACCGGCTGCTCCGGATCGGCGGACTCCAGGTGCAGATAGGCCAGTCCGGCATCCGCCAGAGCCCCGATGAGCTCGTCGTAGATGCGCGCGGTGTCGCCTTCCTCGATCCCGTTGACGGTGTGCGCCGGGGAGATCCGAAGCCCCGTCCTTTCGGGGCCGATCGCGTCGGCCACGGCCCTGGTCACCTCCACCGCGAAACGGACGCGGCGCGACACCGACCCACCGTAGGCATCACTGCGCAGATTGGTGTTCTCGGCCATGAACTGGTGCAGAAGCATTCCGTTGGCAGCGTGCACCTCGACCCCGGCGAAGCCCGCTTCGACCGCGTTGCGGGCTGCCTGGGCGAAGTCGGCGACGGTGGCGTGGATGTCCTCGACGGTCATGGCACGGGGCACCACGGAAGGCCGCCGTCCAGCGGGCGTATGGATCGTCTCCGGGAGCGCTATGGGCGAGGGGGCCTGCGGCACCAATCCGCTGTTGTCCGGGTGCCCCACCCGGCCACCGTGCTGGAGCTGAAGGAACATCGCTCCCCCTTCGGCGCGCACCGCGTCGGTGACCTGCCGCCATCCCGCTATCTGTGCCGCGCTGTGGATTCCGGGGATGTTGGGGTAGGTCTGCCCCGCGGCGTTCGGCGTGGTGCCCTCCGCGATGATCAGCCCGGCCGAGGCGCGCTGGGCGTACTGCGTGGCCATCAGGGCCCCTGGAACACCGTCGGCATCCGCCCGGTTCCTCGTCAGCGGCGCCATGACCAGACGGTTGGGCAGGTACAGCGGGCCGAGGTGGGCGGGGGCGAAGAGGCTGGAGTTGACTGTTGTGTGCGTCATGACCGTACGGTAGAAGTTGACACCGGTGTCAGGTTCAAGGGGGACGGGGTGATCCCGTCGCGGGCAGGGGGAAAGATGCGGGTCGGGGAACTGGCCGAACGGACGGGCGTGAGCGAACGCTCGTTGCGCTACTACGAGAAGCAGGGCCTGCTGACCGCCGAGCGGACTCCCGGCGGCCACCGTCAGTTCGGCGAGTGGGCGGTCGACCGGGTCATCCGCATTCAGGCCCTGTACGCCGCGGGCCTCAACAGCACCAAGATAGCGGCGCTGTTGCCCTGCATGCGCGACGCGGACGGTGGTCCCTCCGCGCAGGCGACGGAGCGGCTGGTCGCCGAACTCGCGCAGGAGCGCAGGCGGATCGACCAGCTCATCGCCGATCTGCTGCGCTCCCGCGACGTCCTGGACGAGGTGATGGAACTCGCCGCAGAGCCACGTCACGCCGCGGCCGCGCAGTAGGAGCCGACACATGTCCGCCGGGCCATCCGTCTCCTCCCTCTCCGGATGCGCGACTCGTCCCTGCCGAACGGTCTGCCGCCCTCATCGCGCAGCAGGCCAAGCAGGCCCCCACGGTCCGGCGCGCGTCCCGCAGCAGCAGCCGCAGCTCCGAGCCGCCGCCATGGGCGGCCAGTGACCTGCGGGCACGCCGGTGACCGGCTGTGCCCCAGCCCGACGGTAGCCGGCCGGCCCCGCCGAGCAGCCCCACTGGGGACGCCAGGTGGGCGACATCGACGGGGCTGACAAGGTCGGTCCCCAGGTACGACTCGTACAGTTGGCCCCTGACGAGGTCGAGGCCCAACCCGTGCGGGAACCCGCAGGAGACCGCACCCGTCGCCGGGTTCATACCGAACAGCCGTAGCCCGTCATACGCCACGCAGGGGTACCAGGCATGCGACACGTGCTCGGCCAACTCATCTCTGACAAAGGGGCCCTGTCCCGGCACCTCCAGGACGCGCGCAGCCCGGTTCATATCCCCGCTCCCCGCTCCCCGCTCAGTGCGCAATCGCAGGGGGCTCGGGTCCTGATGCAGGACCACTACTGAGCAGGTGCTGGCGCGGCATCGCCCACCAAGCCGGCCCTCCACCCTCCTGTCGGCCACCGGCCCGCGCCGGTGGGGAGTCTGACGTCACGTTCGAATCATGATTGTTGCTCTCTGGTGGTGCCTGCTTTCACCGTGTAGCGTCACAGTCAGATGTCGTGGTTCGCAGTACCTGCCCGCGCTCCGGTGCGGGCGCCTTGCTGTGCAGTGCGGGACCAGGGCGATCACCTCCGGGCCCGCGTGGTGCGGACCCGATATCAACTGAGAGGCACGCGCAATGGCCAGCGGAACTGTGAAGTGGTTCAACTCGGAAAAGGGCTTCGGCTTCATCGCCCAGGACGGCGGCGGCCCGGACGTCTTCGCCCACTACTCCAACATCAACTCCTCCGGCTTCCGTGAGCTCCAGGAAGGCCAGACCGTGACCTTCGACATCACGCAGGGCCAGAAGGGCCCGCAGGCGGAGAACATCACCACCGCCTGACCGCTCAGCACCACGGAGGGCCTCGGAGCCACACCTGCACCGTGGCCCTCCGTGGTGGTGTCCGCTCACACCGCGTCAGGGCCGAGGCCTTCGACCGCAAAACGTCGTCGGGTCGGAACCTCGCGTTCCTCATTGGTCGGGTGTTGAGCAACAGACTGTGTGAGCACGACTCCTGCGGCCTGCCCGACGACGGCGACCACGTGTGCTGACCGCGCCCGGGCGGGACTGTATCCGTCGACTTGACTCAAGGACGCCTTCGCGTCACGGTGCACGCCATCGGCCGCACGTCCGTGCACTGTTCGCCCAGAACGCGGTGGACCTGCTGGCGACGCCGGTAACCGAGTGCCTGGAACAGGACCACGACCTCCACCTGCTCCGTCTTCGTGGACAAGCAGCAGGCGGTGTACGTCACCGACGACGTGACCGATGTCGGCACCGATCCGGTCGCCGTACAGCGCGACTCCCTGGCTCGGATGGGCAATCCGCAGAAGGCCGCCATCGGGGACGACGCCCGTATCGCGGACAAGGGCGGGGTCGCGGTCAGCGTCTGCACGTACCAGGGCAGGCGCCAGAGGTTCGTGGCCCTGGTTGACCTCGCATCGGAACATGTGGCGCCGAAGCCGACCGCCGGAAAGCGCTGGAGGAGTTCCTGCGCGCCCATGCGCCAATGGCCATGGAGGCGCAGGCTGCCGGAAGTGACTTCTGCTCCCACCGGACCGTCAAGGCCGTCCTGGCCTTGCAGCTCGCTGTCCCGCATGAGGCTGGGACGGCACAGCAAAGCCTCCGCAAGGCCGACTCAACCGCATCAAGAGAGCGCGCTGACCATGGCAGCCGTCAGAGTCGCCCGGTGACCGACGATCTCCACCGAAGTCATCCACCAGCGGTCGGCACAAGTGCCCCCGCCCCCGTGACCAGCAACTCACCAGGCACAGTGCCCAATAGTGCACTCTGTGGGACGCAGCAGGTGCCTGGTGATCGCGCAACGGGCCCCGTTGACCTTGACACGGTGACAGGGCTTTCACTGCTTGCCAAGGAGGTGGTCCGATGACGATCACGAGACAGGACACGGATGCGGTCCGAGCGCTCCAGGGGCTGGAGGACGGCCGCTCGTCCGTGCGACTGCAAGCTGCTTTGGCGGTCGGCACGACGCCTGACCCGCGCTTCGTCGACAAGCTCATCGAACGATGCGCAGTCGAGCCCGAGTTCTTCGTCCGCGACATGCTGACCTGGGCGCTCACACGCCACCCGGTATCCCTGACGCTCCCCGAGCTGATCCGTGCGGTCCGCTCCGAGCATCCGCAGGCACGAAGCCAGGCGCTGCACACGCTGTCCAAGATCGGAGACCGGCAGGCGTGGCCGGCGATCACACGGGCACTGTTGTCCGACGCCGACGACGAAGTGGCGCGGAGCGCCTGGCGGGCCGCGGTCGTGCTCGTGCCGGAAGGCGAGGAGTCCGCGTTGGCCGCGGTGTTGGCGACGCAGCTCGGGCGCGGTGAGCGGGAGACGCAGCTGAGTCTCAGCCGGGCGCTGGTCGCGCTGGGTGAAGCGATGGTGCCGGCTCTGCGTGCAGCGACGACGGGCCCTGACCCACGCGTGCGCGCGCACGCGCTCGCCACACAACGGCTGCTGCGCGACCCGGACGCCGGATTCGAGTTCGCGATCGAGGAGGCGAAGCGCGTCGTGGCCCTCGACGGGTCGGCCAGGAGGGACGATGGGACGTGTTGATCGGTGAGGTGGCGCGGCGGTGCGGGGTCAGTGCCCGCATGCTCAGGCATTACGAGTCGCTCGGTCTGGTGCGGCCTTCGGGTCGTACGGGCTCCGGCTATCGGGAGTACTCCGGCGAGGACATCCGGCGGATCTTCCATATCGAGAGCCTGCGGTCGCTGGGGCTGTCGCTGCGTGAGATCGGGCGCGCACTCGACGACCCCGGCTTCACGCCCTCGGCGCTCGTCGGGGACCTCATCCGGCAGACGCGCGAACGCATCGCGGCGGAGACCGAGCTGCTCACGCGGCTGTGCCGGATCGATGCCGCGGACCCCGGCGGCTGGGAGGACGTCCTCCAGGTCGTTGCGCTCCTCCAGGCGCTGGGGTCGAACAGCGCCGACACGCGCCAGCGCGCGGCCCTTTCCTCGGGCAACGAGGTTCCGGTGCCGGTGGAGGCCCTGGTCGAGGCGGCACTGAGCGAGACGGAGCCGAACGTCGCCGGAGCCCTTCGATGGGCGCTGGCCCGGTCGGGCGACGACGGCGGCTCGGCACTGCTGGCGCAGGGCCTCGGCTCACCGGTGGCCGCGGTGCGGAAACGTGCTGTTCAGGCCCTCGCCGAGCTGCCCGGAGGTGGGGCCACCGGGCAGCTGCGGGACGCTCTCACGAACTCCGACGCCGTGGTACGCGGGTATGCCGCTCTGGCGCTCGGGACACGTGGAATGGCCGATGCGGTCCCGACGCTCATCGACATGATCGTGGAAGGAAAGAACGACACCGATGCAGCCGATGCACTGAGCGTGCTGGCGAGCGACACCGCGACGGCGGATCAGATCGCGACCGGGCTCGTCGACCGCCTCGCCCACGACACCACTGAAGCGCCTGCACGCGGACGGCTGACCCAGGCGCTGGCGGGCATCCCGGGGACGACTGCGTCACGTGCCCTCGTGGAGTTGTCGCACGACGAGGACCGTGCCGTCGCGCTGACCGCGACCTACCTCCTTCAGCTATGCGACGGGCGGTGACGGATCACTCCTGGGGCGCCGCGTACGCGGCCCGCGGGGCGGAAGGTCCCGGACGTATCACCGCCCACCGAAGGGGGACGGCGGACCTCCTGGCCGAGTTTCCGCAGCGCTGCCGCGACATCGCAGCGTGGGTCGCCTCGACGGCGGCGCAGTCGTCAGGTGCTCTCTTCCGGAGCGGGGCACGGGCAGGCCGAGGCTGTAGTGCGTTGGCTTCCCGGGCCGAGCGGCTCGCCGCTCAGCGGGTCCGTGCCGTGCGCGAGAACACTTCGGCAGCGCTGATCGGGAGCGGCGCCCAATCATCCCGCACCTTCCACGGCGGCCCGAACATGTGGGACAGCCCAACTGGGGGGAGCGCTCACCTTGTTCAGAGTCGATATCCCGGGCGGGACCGTGCGTATCGAGCCGAGCGAACCGGAACGCAGCGGCGGCATCCGCTACACCCAGGACATGTCCCCCCGCCGGGCGGGTGGACTGGCAGGTTCGACGCTCATTCCAGCTGGCAGATCACGGGCGCTGTCGATGCCCCGGAAGTAGGGATCATTAGTTGTCACTGGCCAGGTTCCGCCTTTTCGGTTTGTCGATCCCGGAACACGGCCGGTGGCGGCGCCGAAACGTGGCCGGCCCCGACATGATCAGCGTGAAGGCGGGCACACGGAGGGCTACTGGCAGGCGGTGGAGGCGGCGGTATGCGTAGCGTGGGTGTGGAGGAGGAGCTGCTGCTGGTCGATGCCCGCAGCGGCTTTCCGCAGGCGGTCGCCGGGGCGGTGCTGGCGGCAGCCGAGCGGCAGGCCTGGGAAGGACCTGGCGAGGTCACGTCCAGCCATCAGCTGGAGAAGGAACTGCAGAAGGAGCAGTTGGAGTTCGCCACCAAGCCGGTGACGCGGATGGGTGAGCTCCAGGAGGAGATCAGGCGCAGGCGTCATGAGGCCGCCCGGCACGCGGCGACCGCCGGGGCCGTGGTGGCGGCCATCGCGACATCTCCCCTGCCCGTGCGGCCCCTGCTGAACGTCGGCAAGCGCTACGAGTGGATGGGCGAACAGTTCGGGCTGACCGCGCAGGAACAGCTGACGTGCGGCTGCCATGTCCACGTGGCCGTCGAGTCGGACGAGGAAGGAGTGGCGGTCCTGGACCGCATCCGGCCCTGGCTGTCCGTCCTGACGGCGATGAGCGCGAACTCTCCGTTCTGGCAGGGCCAGGACAGTGGGTACGCGAGTTACCGCAGCCGTGTGTGGAACCGGTGGCCCTCGGCCGGACCCGTGGACGTGTTCGGCTCCGCCGACCGCTACCACGAGCAGGTCACGGCGATGGTCGACACCGGAGTGCTGCGCGACAGAGGCATGATCTACTTCGACGCCCGCCTGTCGGCCGTCTACCCCACGGTGGAGATCAGGGTCGCCGACGTCTGCCTGGACCCTGCCACGCCCGTCCTGCTGGCCGCGCTCACCCGCGGCCTCGTGGAGACAGCCGCACGCGCCTGGCGGGACGGCCGGCCACCGGCGCGGATCGGCACCAGTCTGCTGCGGCTCGCTTCCTGGCGCGCCGGTCGCTCGGGCCTGGACGGCCCGCTGCTCCACCCCGAGACCATGCGCGAGACGTCCCCCGTGGCAGCGGTGGGCGCCCTCTACCAGCACGTACGGGCGGTGCTCGTGGACCACGACGACGATGAACTCGTCCGGGAGGGCATCGCGCAGTTGGAGCGGCGGGGGAACGGCGCCCAGACGCAGCGCAGGCTGCTGCACGACGAGGGCGACCTGGCCCGCGTGGTGACCCGGTGCGCGGAGCTGACCACGGGCGGAGAAGACCCGCAGGTGTAGCAGCCCTCTGCACCCACACGGTCGGCCGGTCTGCCGCACCACGCCCGCCGCCCTCCTGCCGACCGGCCGCGCTCCCCCGCGGGCAGGGCCCGGGCCGTGCGAGCTGCCGCGGTATCCCGGCCGCCTGGTCGAAGGACATCGCTTCCAAGCGGCTTGTGCGGCACTGCGCACGAGGGAGGTCAACATGATCAGCCGCCCCGGACGCGAACGCCTTCGGCGGCGGTTTCAAAAGCGCCCGCACCGGTCATGGCTGTCACTCGCCCGAACGCCCGGAGAAACGATGACCGACAAGCGCTCCATGAAAGCGGCCACGGACAAGGTCGCGGATGTCCTGCGCGGCGGCGCACGGGAGCCCACCGGGCCCGAGGACGGTGTGCCGGGCAGCCGGGACCCGTCTCCCCCGAGGTACTCATCACCGGTCCGGAAGGGGACCTGGAAAGCGTGGCGCGGGTACGCCAGGCCGTCCTCGACGCGGGCATGGTGCCCCTCGTCGTCGCGCCGGTGGGGGGTGTCCTCGGGAGCGGGGACGGCGCGGTCACCGTCCAGCGGACGTTCGCCGCAGGGCGGTCGGTGGAGTTCGACGCGCTGCTGTGCGCCGGGACACCCTCCCCGGGCTCCGATGCCTACGGCGCCCGGGACGCGAAGCCGGGTCTCCCCGAGCCGGGCCCCATCGACCCTCGGGTCCAGGCCCTGTTCCTTGAGGCCCATCGGCACGGCAGAGCCATCGGCGGCTGGAACGACACCCGTCAGCTCTTCCACACCCTCGGCCTGACCGCGGACACCCCCGGCGTCGTCCTGGGCGAGGACGCCGGGGGTGTCCTGGAGCAGGTGACCACGCTTCTGGGCAGCCACCGCGTCTGGCAGCGGTTCCCCACCGCTGTCTGAGACCGGCTGGCCTACGGCTCCCCCACCAGGTGGAGCGGGCTCACGGCCCGGGCGGAGTACGCCGACGGCTGCTTCCCAGCAACCGTCGGCAGGCGGTGTTCGTGCCGGTCCGGCCCGGTAGGGGGTCCGGACCGGCCGCCTGTCCCGTCGCCGTACGGCCATCGTCGGCAGCCCGACTTCAACGGCTCGGGCATTGGGTTCACCGCTGGGGTCACATCAGTGCGGGTGTGTGATCGGTCAGAGACCGGTCAGAGAGTCTCGCCCGGGTTTCCGGGCCGGATGCGCCCGCGCCAGCCACCGCTGTCGCCACCGCTCTCGACGTAGTCCTTGTACCGACGCATGTCTCCCTTCACACGCCGACCGATCACACCCAGCGCGTCCGCGCCCTTCTCGGCGACCCCGGTGGGCTCGACCTCCATCGTCAACTCCACCCTGGTGTGGGTGTTGTCCAGCCGCTCGAATTGGACCGATCCCCGCTGCTGGGTGTCACCGCCGACGGAACGCCAGGTGATCCGGTCGTCAGGCAACTGGTCCACGATCTCCGTGTCGAACTCACGCCGCACCCCACCGATGCTGGTGGTCCAGTGGTTGTGCCGGTCGTCGAGCTGCCTGACCTCCTCGACGCCCTCCATGAACTGGGGGAATTCCTCGAACTGCGTCCACTGGTTGTACGCCTCGCGGATCGGGACCTCCACGTCGACCGCTTCCTTGACCGTGCTCATGAATTCCTCCTTATCGTCTCCGACGGGAACCGCCACAGGCCTGCCGACTCCCGTCCGTGCGTGCATGGCGCCGGGTACCCGGGACAACATCGCGGAAACCGTCCGTCCACCGGTGCGGGAGGGGCTGCGGCCGACGTGGCAGGAACTCGCGAGTAGCCCCTCACCCGCTCCATCGGATGACGGAAGAGAGCGGTGGGCTGAGCGGCCTGCGCCCTCGACGGCCCGTGGTCACCACCGCGCGGGGGATCAACACCGCATACGCCCTGTAACTGACGGAATTGACGATTCCGCAACAACATGATCGTGAGTGGTCATTTTCAGTCAGGATCGAACCCGTCACTCCACGTGCCGGGCACCCGTCCCCACTCCCGGGCCTCGCCTGCCCGCATCAGCCCACGCCGGTCCCGCCATACACACCGAGTGGCAGGCATTCATGCGGAGTTACCGCGAGTTCGGCGAAAATTCTTCCGACTTTCCGGCAAGTGGAGACAAGACTCGACCGAAACTGGCCGTGATCCTTTGACTCCCGATCGACCATTCGGTGAAGGTCGTTCACATGTCCGTCACAACCGGAGCCTCCACGGGTAGCCCGATACGCCGACGCGACTTCCGGCTGCTGCTCGCGGGAGCGGCCGCCGGACAACTCGGCGCTCAGGTCACGCTGGTGGCCCTTCCCCTCGTAGCTGTCCTCGAACTCAACGCCTCCGCCCTCCAAGTGGGCCTGCTCACCGCCGCGGAGACCGCCGCCTTCCTGCTCGTCGGGCTGCCCGCCGGGGCCCTCACCGACCGCATGCGCAAGCGCCCCCTGATGATCCGCGCGGACCTGGTGCGCGCCGTGGCGATGGCCAGCATCCCCGCCGCCGCGGTCGCCGACGCCCTGACGATGGCCCAGCTCTACGTCGTCGCGCTCATCACCGGAGTGGCGACGGTGTTCTTCGACGTCGCCCACCAGAGCTACCTGCCGCAGATCCTGCCGCGCGGGGAGCTCATGGCCGGCAACGGCGCGCTGGAGACTGTCCGTTCCACGGCGCAGGTGGCCGGACCGGGGGCCGGAGGCGGGCTGGTCCAGCTCGTCGGAGCGCACCTCGCCGTCCTCACCGACGCCCTCGGCTACGTGCTGTCCGCCCTGGTCCTCCTGCGCATCAAGCAGCCGGAACAACTGCCCCAGGCCCCCGCCGACGCTTCCCTGCGCAAGGACATCGGCGAAGGCATCCGCTTCGTCACCGGCCATCCACTGCTCCGTGTCATCGCCCTCACCACCGGCCTCGGCAACCTGTGCATGGCCGTCCTCATGGCAACCCAGACCGTGCATCTCGTACGCGTCGTCGGACTCGATCCGGGCGCCCTGGGACTGGTGCTGTCCGCGTCAGCGGTCGGCGGGCTCCTGGGCGCTCTGTGCTCCGCGCGGCTCGCCGCCCGGTGGGGGCAGGCCCGGCTCATCCTGTGGTCCGTCCTCCTCAGCGGACCGTTCGCCGTGCTGTGGCCGCTGTCCGGGCACGGCACCCTGGGCGCGGTCCTGTTCGCCACCGGATCGGCGGGCATCTCCTTCGGCGCCGTCGTCTACAACATCGCCCAGGTCAGCTTCCGCCAGGGACTGTGCCCGCCGCGGCTGCTCGGCCGGATGAACGCCACCTTGCGCTTCCTCATGTGGGGCACCCTGCCGCTCGGCGCGCTCCTCGGCGGCGCCCTCGCCCAGACCTTCGGTCCGCGCACCGCACTCGCCTGCTGCGCCGCCGGTTTCCTCCTCGTACCGCTGCCGCTGCTGTTCTCCCCGCTGCGCCGCATGCGGGACCTGCCCGGACCCGAGGGCCTCTCCGACTCCACCTCCGAGACGCCCCGGGAGGACACCGCCGCGGACGGCGACGGACAGCCCGCCCCCACCCCCTCCCGCTGAACCAACCATCGCGGCCGCGCACGCAGCCTGCGCCGCGGCCCGTCCCGCGCCCCCGCGCCCACGACCCACCCGGCCCGACCACAACCAGACCACGACCGCACCACGACAGAAGAGGACTCCGTGCCCAGCATCACGAGCCAGTACCTGGCCCGCTACCGGGGTATCACCGCCGGCGACGGGTCCAGCGCCCTGCTGCCCGTCACCGGGGCACAGCGCCGCTTCGCACTGGTGCGCTCGCTGGACCCGGCTGGGCGCCCCGACGTGGTGCCGATGTTCTTCGCCTTCCCGCACGGCACCGTCGACCCCGCTCGCCTGCAAGCGGCGGCCCGCCGACTCGCCGCGCGGCACACCGCCCTGCGCTCGCGGCCCGCCGTCGTACGCGGGACCCCCGTCCTGCACACCGGAGAACCGGACATCCGCGTGACCCGCCCGGCTCCCGCGCCGGGCGAGCGCCCCGCCGACACCCTGCGCCGCGCACTGCTTTCCTGGGATCCGCAGGGCCCTCCCCTGCGCCTGTTCCTCGCCCGTGACAACGAGCACCGCACCGACGACATCCTCGCCATCGCCCTGGACCACGCCGTCTGCGACGGCAGGTCGCTGGCGCGGATCGCCGAAGAACTCGGCGCCGCATACGCCGAGGACACCGCCGAGCCCCCTGCCGCGCCCGAGGAGACGGAGGCCGAACTCGCCGCCTACCGGGAGGCGGTGCTGCTCCAACTCGCCGCCGAGGAACACGCGGACACGCCCGAGGCAGCCGCCTACTGGGCGGACCGGCTGCGCGCCGTGCGCACCCACGCCCCTCTGCCTCGTCCGGAACGCGTGCCCGCTGGCACGCTCCCCAGCGGCTCGGCCGAGGTCCGGCTGCCCGCGCACGACGACGGCGTCCCCTTCCCCGGACTGCTCGACGCCTGCCGCGCCGCGGCGAGCGCGCTGTACGGCCCGGATCACGTCGTTCCGCTCGGCTACCCGTGGGGCGGCCGCCCCGCCGGTGCGCAGCCGGTCGTCGGCTGCTTCCTCAACACCGTCGTCTTCCCGGCCGTCACCGGCCACGGGCCCGGACCGGAGGCGACGGCCGACGCCTGGTGGGACGACCTCGACCGGGCCGACATGCCTTTCGACGCGGTGGTGGCCGCCGCACGGTCCGCCGGCCCTGGCTGGAACGGCGCTCTGGACGGACTGCTGACCGTGGACGACGACAGCCGCCGCCCGCCCCTGGTTCTGGCCGGTGTTCAGGGCCGGGAGGTCCACATCGACGGCAGACCGGTGCGCGGTCCCTTCGCTGTCTCCGTCACCCAGGGGGCGGAGATCCGCCTGCGGATGGTGTGGGACCGCGCGGTGCTCGACGACGCCACCGCGCACCGGGCGTTCGACGCGCTCACCCAGGCGCTGCTCCCGGCGGCGCACACCGCGGGCTGACCCCGCCGCCGGGAGCACACCACGGCAGCGCAGACGCCAAGCGTCACCCACCTCCCCTGCCCATTCCCATGTTCCTCCGGCGCGGCCCCGCGCGACCCGCGAAGCCGCCCGTACGACCCCACCCGGCCACGACCGTGACCGGGCCCCGGAAAACCGCCCCGACGACCTCAGGGACCGACCATGCTTCCGCTCTCCGCCTCGCAGGAGATCGTCTGGCTGCACGAACAGATGCAGCCCGGCAGCCGCGCCTACAACTTCACCGCCGCACTCGACCTGTGGGGCCCCCTGGACACCGAGGCCCTGCACGAGGGCCTGGGCGCCACCCTGGCACGCCACCCCGGCCTGCGGCTCGAACTCGTCGCCCTGCCCGGGTCCGTACCCGGGCAGCGGGTCGCCCAGCAGTGCCGACCCAGGCTGCACACCGTCGACCTCACCGGAAAGGACGACCCCGAGGCGGCCTTCCAGGACCTGCTGCGCGCCGAGGCCGAGACACCGCTCGACACCTTCGAGGCACCGCTGATCCGCTGGACACTCGTACGGCTCGCCGAGCACCACCACCGCCTCGTCCACGTCGAGCACCACCTGATCCACGACGGGCACTCCTTCGCGATCCTGCTCGACGACGTCTTCCGCGTCTACCGCGCCCGCGTCATGGGCGAAACCCTCACGCTCCCGCCCGCCCCCTCGTACGCGGACCACATCCAGGCCCGGACCGAGACCGCCTACGCCCCTGAGTCGCTGGACTTCTGGCAGGCCGAACTGTGCGACCAGCCGCACGACTTGCCACTGCCCGGCCTCGCCCGCCCCGGCGCCCGCCGCAGGCACCACGGCGGACAGCTGCGGCAGACGATCGGCGCCGATCTCGCCGAGCGGCTGCGCGAGCACACCCGTGAGCGCGGCCTCACCCCCTTCGCCACGCTGCTGGGGCTGTTCGCCGAACTCCTGCGCCGGCACAGCGGCCGCTCCCGGATGGTCATCGGCACCGCCGTCGGCAACCGGCCCCTGGGCTACGAGGACGCCGTCGGCATGTTCGTCAACACCATCCCCCTGCCGCTCGCCCTGGACGCCACCGCCCCGGCCCAGGACACCATGGACGACGTCACCGACACCCTCATCCGCGCCCTGCCGCACCAGGACGTACCGGTCCAGGAGCTGACGCGGGCGCTCGGCCTGCACACCTCCGGCGCCGACAACCCGCTGTTCTCCGTCATGTTCAGCGCCCACGACGCTCCGCTGCCCGAGATCGACCTGCCGGGCCTGGACATCACCCTCTTCGAGGGGTTCAACACCGGCACCACCCGCTTCGACCTGGACGTGGTGCTGCTGCCGGACGACCGGCGCGGCGTCACCCCGCGCCACGGCGCGCCCGGAATGACGCTGGTGTGGGACTACGACGCCGACCTGTTCGGCGAGGACGTCGCCCGGCTGCTCTCCGGCCGCTTCCTTGACCTGCTGCGCGCCTACCTCGACACTCCCGAGGCCCCGCTGGCCGACCTCGCCCCGGCCGCGGTGGAGGCGGCCGCCGAGGCCGTGCCCGTCCCGACCGGCCGCGATCTGCTGGATCCGGTGGCCGCCCACCACCCGTCGCTGCCCGCCCTGCTGTGCGGCGCACGCCGTATGACGTACGGGGAGCTCGACGAGCGCGTCGCCTCGCTCGCCGAGCGGCTGCGCGCGGCGGGCATCACGCCGGGCCGGCCAGTGGCCGTCGTCCTGCCCCGGGGAGCCGACTCGGTCGTCGCCCTGCTGGCCTGTCTGCGCACCGGCGCCGTCTACTGCCCGCTGTCGCCCGCCGATCCGCCGGCCCGGATCGCCCTCTTGCTCGAACGGCTCGCCCCGGCACTGGTCCTCACCGGCGAGGGCGGCCCGGCCCTGCCGGAATCCCTGCCCACCGCCCGGATCGACGCGCCCGTACTTCCCCGCGCCCACGCCGCCGACGTCCTTGCCGCCACGACCTACGTCATCCACACCTCCGGCTCCACCGGGACCCCCAAGCCGGTGGCCGTCGGCCGCGCGGCGCTGGAGCACCATCTGACCGCGACCGCCGACCGGTTCGCCCTCACCAGCGCCGACCGGGTCCTCATGTTCGCCCAGCCGTCCTTCGACGTGGCGCTGGAGGAGGTGCTGCCCACCCTGCACTCGGGGGCGTGCCTGGTGGTGCCCGAGCACGAGGTGCCCACCGGGCCGGAGCTCGCCGAGCTGCTCGCCTCCGCCCGGGTCACCGTCGCCAACCTGCCCACCAGCTACTTCCTCTCCACCCGCGAGGAGCTGCGGCCCGCGCTGCGCGACCAGAGCTGGGCCCCCAGGCTCCTGGTCCTGGGCGGCGAGCGCCTTCCCGCCGAGACCCTGCGCGGCATCCTCGCCGACACCGACGCCACCGTCCTCAACGCGTACGGCGTCACCGAGGCGGCCATCAGCTCCACCGTCCACGAGATATCCCGCGACGCCCTGGCCGAAGGCGCCGAGATCCCCCTGGGCACCGAACTGCCGGGCGAGCGCGTCCACGTCCTGGACGCGCACCACCGCCCGCTGCCCGCCGGCGGGGTCGGTGAACTCGCCATCGCCGGGCCCGGCCTGGCCGAGGGCTAC
Source organism: Streptomyces sp. NPDC031265 (assembly GCF_055570295.1). Classification (NCBI taxonomy): domain Bacteria; kingdom Bacillati; phylum Actinomycetota; class Actinomycetes; order Kitasatosporales; family Streptomycetaceae; genus Streptomyces; species Streptomyces sp. NPDC031265. The sequence continues at coordinate 54,993 of NZ_JBVIHM010000027.1, read as the reverse complement.
CCGGGCAACGCTGAGGCGACGGCCGCCCGGTTCATCGCCGTCGGCGCGCTCGGCGGCCGGCGCGTCTACCTCACCGGCGACCTCGGCTACCGCGGCCTGGACGGCCTGCTGTACTTCCTGGGGCGGCGCGACAACCAGGTCAAGCTGCGTGGTCACCGCATCGAGCTGGAAGAGATCGAGGCGGCGGCGTCCGCGGCGCTCGGCGGCCGCTCCTGCGCCGTCGTCCTGGACCGTGACAGCCCGGCCGCGCCCCGGCTCGTCGGCTTCTTCGAGGACGGCGCCGACCTCTCCGACGTCGACGAGAAGGCCCTGCACACCGAGTTGAGCCACCGTCTGCCCGGGCCCCTGGTGCCCGCCCGGTGGGCACGGCTGCAGACCATGCCGACCCTCGCCGGCGGCAAGCCCGACCGTACGGTACTGGCCCGCCGCGCCGCCGTCCTCGACCCCGTCGCGCCGGCGGCGCCCGAGGCCGGGACCGTATCCGGGCACGAGCAGGCTGCCACCGTGCCGGACGATCCGATGACCGCGCTGCTCGTGAACGGCTGGCGTGAGGTTCTCGGCCACAGCCGCTTCGACACCGCCTCCCACTTCTTCCACATCGGGGGCCACTCGCTGCTGGCCGCCGAGCTCGCGGCCTGGCTGGAGCCCCACCTGGGCACGCGCCCGCCGCTGAAGGTGCTCTTCCGCAACCCCGTGCTCGCCGACCAGGCCGACGCCCTCGCCGCCACCGCCCCTGCCTCCACGGAGTCGTGATGATCCAGTCCCCCGCTCTCGCCGACACCACCGCCACCACCACGGTGGCGAGCATCGCCCACGGCCCCGACGCCGAACCGACCACCGTCCTCGCCCGCTTCGAGGACCATGTCCGACTCACTCCGCAGGCCCCCGCCGTCATCGACGGCGCGCGGACCTGGACGTACGAGGACCTCGCCACCGCCGCCGAGCGCGTCGCCGCCGCCCTGCGCGACCGCGTACGTCCCGGGGACCTGGTCGGTGTCTGCCTCGACCGTTCCACCGCCCTGGTGGTGACCGCCGTCGCGCTCGCCCGGATCGGCGCCGTCTATCTGCCGCTGGGCCCGCGCCCCGGCGAGCGCCGCACCCAGGCCGTCACCGAGGACCTCGACGTCGCCTGCCTCATCGGCGACCCCGGTGTCCTGCCCGCGGCCCACCGCGACGGGGAGCACACCCCGCTGCCGCTGCCCACCGCCGGCGTGAACGCCCCGGCCGGCGCGGTGGCCGCGTTCGCCGCCCGCCCGCAGGGCGGACGGCGCGCCCCCGACGGCGCCCTGTACGCCGTCCTCACCTCCGGATCCACCGGCCGCCCCAAGGCGGTCGCCGTGGCCGAGGCCTCGCTGTCCGTCGCCCTCGACTGGTACCGGGCAGCCACCGGTCTGGCGCCGGGTGACCGGCAGTCCCTGCTCATCGGCGTCGCCTTCGACCCGCACCTGCTGGAGCTGTGGGCCGGGCTGACCTCCGGTGCCACCCTGGTCCCGGCCCCCGACGACACCCGCTGGGACGCGGCCGTGCTCACCGACTGGTGGCGCGATGCCGCCGTCACCGTCTGCGTGGCGGCGACCCCCACCGTAGAACCACTCCTGGACCGGCCCTGGCCCCAGGACCTGAAGCTGCGTCACCTGGTGGTCGGCGGCGACCGCATGCGCCGCCGCCCCGGCCCGGACGTCACGGCCACCGTCCACAACGCCTACGGTCCGGCCGAAGCCACCGTCGTCACCACCACCTACGCGATGCGTGCCGCCGGCCGGCCCGCGGGCGACGTGTCCCCGCCGCCGATCGGCACCCCGCTGCCGGGTGTCACCGTCGTCGTCACCGACGACGACGGCCTGCCCGTCGCCCGCGGGCAGGCCGGCGAACTGCGCATCGGCGGCCACTGCCTGGCGCTCGGCTACCTCGACCCCGAGCTGACCGCCCAGCGCTTCACCACCCCGCCCGAGCACCCGGCGCTGGAAGACGTCGACCGCCTGTACCGCACCGGCGACCGGGTCCGCATGGGCGCCGACGGCAGCCTGGAGTTCCTCGGCCGCCTCGACAACCAGGTCAAGATCAGCGGGGTGCGGATCGAACTCGCCGAGGTGGAAGCCGCCTTCGAACAGGACGTCCGCGTGCGCACGGCCGTCGTCACCGTGCAGCGCGACGGCTCGGGTCCGGCCCGTCTGGTCGCGCACGTCAAACCCGCCGAGGGTACGACGCCCGCGCCAGGTGACCTGCTCACCGCGGTCCGCGCCTGGCTCCCCGAGCAGGCCGTCCCCGCCGCCGTGCACTTCGTCGACACCTACCCGCTCGACGCCAACGGCAAGGTGGACCGGGGCGCCCTGGCCACCGACGCCCCCGCCCCCGCGGCGCCCGCCGCCCTCGTGGACGACCCGGCCGACGCCACCCCTGGCGAGCAACTGGTCCTGGCGACCGTACGCGAACTCCTCGGGCGGCCCGCGACCGTACTCGGCGACAACTTCACCGACATCGGTGGCACCTCCGTCGTCGCCGCGCGGCTGCTCGCGGTCATCGAGCGCGAGACCGGCATCCGCCCGCGCGCCCACGAACTGCTGCGCAGCACCGACCTGCGCGCCTTCGCCGCCCTCCTCGACCAGCGCCGGACCCCGCGACCGGCAGGAGCCTGACATGACACCCACCACACCTCAGCCCGCCCACACCACGCAGCCCACAGCCGAGGCCCGGCCCGGCTCCCCGGCGCACCCGACGACGCTGCCGGACCTCGTGGCCCGGCACGCCGAACGCACCCCCAACGCCCTGGCCGTCGTCGACGGCGACACCACCCTCACCTACGGCCGGCTCGACCAGGCCGGCCGCGCCCTCGCCGCACACCTGCGCGAGCACCAGGTGGCACCCGGCGACCGGGTGGCGCTGCTGACCACCCGCTCCGCCCGCACCGTCATCGCGCAACTCGCGCTGTGGTGGGCCGGAGCCGTGTGCGTACCGCTCGACCCCGCACAGCCCCGGCCCCGCACCGAAGCGATGATCGCCGACGCGGGCGTCACCCTCACCGTCGGCGACACCAAGCTGCTGGACGCGGCCGCGCTCACCGGCCCCGTACTCGCCTTGCCCGAAGAGCCCCTGGACAGCGGCCCGTTGGCGGGTGGCGCCGCCCCGGACAGCCCGGCCTTCATCATGTTCACCTCCGGCTCAACCGGCCGTCCCAAAGGCGTCACGCTCGCGCACCGGGCCATCGCCGAACTGGTCACCGCACCCGACTACCTCACCGTCACCGCCCGCGACCGCGTCCTGTTCCACTCCCCCATGACCTTCGACGCCTCGACCTTCGAGGTGTGGGCCGCGCTCGCCAACGGCGCCGCGGTCGTCGTGTGCACCGTGCCGCGGCCCTCCCTGGAGGACCTGGCCCGCCACGTCGAACGCCACGGCGTGACGGTGGCGTTCTTCACCACGGCGCTCTTCCACCAGCTCGCCGCCCGCCGCTCCCGCGTCTTTGCCCAGCTCCGCTCGGTCATCGTGGGCGGCGAGGCCATGGCCGCCAGCCACGCCCGGGACGTGCTGACCGCCTTCCCCTGGCTGGAGCTCGTCAACGGCTACGGACCCACCGAGACCACCACCTTCGCCACCGCCCACACCGTCACCGAGCCCGACTGCGACGCCCCGCTGCCGATCGGCCGCCCCATCGCCGGGGCCACCGTCCACGTCCTGGACGCCGACGGCAACCCGGTCCCCGACGGCGACCGGGGCGAACTGTGGGTCGGCGGCGCCCGGCTCGCCCACGGCTACGCGGGCCAGCCCCAGCTCACCGCCGAGCGGTTCGTCGACCACCCCACCGCCGGACGCCTCTACCGCACGGGCGACATCGTCTCCGCCCGCCACGACGGCACCCTGGACTTCCACGGCCGCAACGACGACCAGGTCAAGGTCCGCGGGTTCCGCATCGAACCCGCCGAGGTCGAACACGCCCTGCGCCAGCAGCCGGACGTGGACGACACCGCCGTGACAGTCGACGGCGCGGGCACGCCCGAGGCGCGCCTGGTGGCGTTCGTCGTCGCCGCCCCCGGGCCCGTGCCCGCCGCCTCGGCGCTGCGCGAGCGGCTCACCGCCGTCCTGCCCGCCCACCTGGTGCCCGACACGATCACCCTGGTGGAGCGTCTTCCCCTGACCCCGTCCGGCAAGGTCGACCGGCGCGCGCTGAGCGACCGCATCCAGGCCGCCGCCCAGGACGCGACCGCGACGCCCACCCCGGCGATGGGCCCGCTGGAGGAGGCCGTCGCCGAGGTGTGGAGCCGGAACCTGGGCAGCGAGGTCACCCATGGCGACGCCGACTTCCTCGCCCTGGGCGGCCACTCCCTCCTCGCCCTCGCCGTCACCGACGACCTGCGCGAGGAACTCGGCGTCGAGCTCGCTCTCGCCGACTTCTTCGCCGCCCCGACCGTCGCCGCCCAGGCCTCCCTCATCGAACGTGCCCTGCTGGCCGCCCACAGCGACCTCCACCCCCAGACCCCGGAGCACAGCGATGTCCACTGACGCCGACTCCACGGCGCAAGCCGAACAGCAGCGGCTCCAGCACGAACTGCTGCGCCGGGCCCGCGCCACCGCCGCCCGGCGCGCCCCGGCCGCCCCGGACACCCACGCGGCCCCGGACACCAGCGGGCAGGCAGCGAGCGATGCCGCCCAGCCCGGCACCGCCTCGACGCCCAGCCGCCTCCCCCTGTCACGGGCCCAGCGCCGCATGTGGCTGATGGAACGGCTCGGCGGCGCGGGCGACTCCTACCACGTCCCCTTCGCCACCCGGGTGCGCGGCCCGTTCGACCCGGCAGCGCTCGCCACCGCCCTGACCTCACTGGTGGCCCGGCACACGATCCTGCGCACCTGCTACGCCGACCAGGACGGCGAGCCCTTCCAGGAAGTGCTCCCGGCCCCGCACACCATGGCCGTGCCCGTCGTCGACACCGCCACGACAAACGCCCCGGCGCTGCTGCGCCAAGAGGCGGCCCTGCCGTTCGACCTCACGGCAGGTGAGGCGGTACGCGCCCGCGTTCTGCGCCACGGACCGCAGGACCACACCGTTCTACTGACTCTCCATCACATCGCCGTCGACGGCGGCTCCCTGGACACCCTGGCCGAGGAACTCGCCGCCCTTTACACCACGGCCGTCGACGGCTCCGGCCGCCCCGTCCTCGCCGTACCGCCGCAGTACGCCGACTACGCGCGCCGCGAGCACGACGAGATTCCCGGCCTCCAGCCGGAACTGGACCGCTGGAGCGGCCTGCTGGCCGACGCCACCCCGCCCCGCCTGCCCCCGCCGGCGACGCTCGCGCCACGCACCACCGACCCGTCGGCAGCCGTACACACCGTCCCTCTCCCACCCGCGCTGCCCCACTCCCTGCGGACGCTGGGCGCCGAGCGACGCGCCACGCTCTTCGCGGTGTCACTCACCGCCGCCTTCGCCGCGCTGCACCGCCTCACCGGCGACGACGACCTCGTCATCGGTGTGGCGGGCACCCACCGCAGCGGCACCGCCATGCGCGGCCTGGTCGGCCTGTGCGTCAACACCCTGCCCGTCCGCGTCGACGCCGGCGGCGACCCGTCCTTCGCCCAGCTGCTGCACCGCGTGCGCGACGCGCTCCTGGAGGCCCAGCGCCACCGGCACCTCCCCTTCGACCTCGTCCTGGAACGCCTCGGCGCCACGGCACGCGGCGCCGACGGCACCGCGCTGGTCCGCGTCACATCCGACGTGCTGGGCGAGCCCACGGTGCTCCGACTGCCAGGCACCTCGGCCGAGTACGTCGACGTGCCCACCGGCGGCGCGAAGTTCACCCTGTCCTACGGCCTGAGCCTGGGCGACGCCGAACAGCCCACGGCGCTGGTCCAGTTCGACCGCAACGCGCTGGACGACGCCGCGGCGAAGGCGACCGTACGCGACTACGCCGCCTTCCTCGACGCGGCGGCGGCCAGCCCGGAGCTCGCACTGAGCAAGCTGCCCGGCCTCAGCACACCGCGCCCGTCCGCCGCCCGGCGCTCGGCCTCGGGCACACCGCACGTCCCCGGCGCGCAGGCCTCGCCGGAAGGTCATGCGGACGAGGCGATCCCGTCCGCCGGGGACAGCGCGCCGGACGGCGCCGATCACCCGGCGGCCCATGTCCTGCGCGCCCACCCGCAGGTCTCCGACGCCCTCGTCGTCCAGCCCGTCCAGGGGCCGCCCGTTGCCTACGCCGTCCTCAACGACAGCGTCGGCCCCTCCGGCAACGAACTGCTCGCTCTGCTGCGCCGCTCGCTCGCACCCGAGTCCGTGCCCGCCGCGGTCACGCTGCTGGACGCGCTGCCCGAGACGACCGCCGGGACCCCCGACACCGCCCTGCTGCCCGGGCCCCCCACGCCGAGCAACCCGTCCAAAACGCGAGCCGGAACCGTCACCGAGGCCTTCACCTCGCTGCTCGGCCTCACGCCGTCGCCCGACGACGACTTCTTCGCCCTCGGCGGCCACTCCCTCATCGCCGTACAGCTCGCCGAACGTCTGCGCACCGGGCTCGGCCTGCCGCTCACCGGCCTCGACGTGCTCCAGGCCCGCACGCCCCGGGCGCTCGCCGCGCTCCTCGACGAGCGGGCGGTACAGCAGGCCGCCGCAAAGACCACGAACAAGCCCGCCCGTGCCCGGGCCGTCCGCCCGGGCACGGTGCTGGTCACCGGCGCGACCGGCGGCGTCGGCGCGTTCATCCTGCGGGAACTGGCCGCCCAGGGCCGCCCCGTGCTGGCCCTGGCCCGGCCCGAGTCCGCCCATCTGATCGCCACCGAGGGCGTCGATGTCGTCGCGGGCGACCTCACCGACCTGGCCGGACTGCGCAACGCCGTCACGGAAGCGGACGCGATCATCCACGCAGCCTGCACCTTCACCCGGCCCGAAGTGGACCTGGCTGCCATGGAGACGATGGTCGACGCCTGGAGCCGCGGACCGTTCGTCTTCGTCAGCAGCGTCGACGCCTACGGACACCCCCACACGGACCAGGTCCCGGAGGAGTCAGCACCCTGCGAGCCCATCAGCCCGTACGGCCGGGCGAAAATCGACTGCGAGGCCATGGTGCTGCGCGCCGCGGGCACCAACGGACGCGGCGGAGCGAGTGCCGTGCGGTCACCGATCGTGTGGGGCGCGCACGAGCGGCTGCGCGAGCAGCTGCGCTGGGGCGCCCTCGGCACGCTGTACCAGGCCGCGCGCCAAGGCGAACCGATCGAGCTGCCCCGTCCCGGCACCGGCGGACACCCCTGGTACGGAGCCGCCTGGGTCCACGCGGCCGCCCTGGCCCGCGCGGTGACCGAGTGCCTTGACCGCCCCGTCCACGGCGTCGCCAACGCCGTGAGCGGCCACGTGTCCTGGCACGACCTCGCCCACGACCTCACGGAACTGCTCGCCACCCGCGGCGACGTCCGCGAGACCGACGACGTCGCGCAAGATCTCGACCACCGCTGGCACTACGACAGCCGCCGCCTGGCCCGTACGCTCCGGGCAAAACCGGGCGAGGACCGGCGGAGCGTACTGGCCGAGATGATCGACGGCATGACGGACGACAACGCTTGACGGCCCGTGTGGGTGCTGCGGAGGCCGACCGCACACCACCCAGGTGATGCGGCCCTCAGGTCCTGGCGCCCCGCCGACTCACGCGCGGCGATGATTTCGCTACGGGCAGCCGGTCGTTATGGGGCAGAGAAAGGAGATCCCCATGCCCACACAGGAACCTGCCAAGGAACCCTCGACCGAACTCGATGCCCGGTACAGCTCCGCGCTCAATCCCCGTCCGGGGGCCGCGGACGTCACCCCCACCGAATGGGCCCAGGCCCAGCGCCAACTGCAGTCCGCCGAGATCTTCTGGGTGTCCACCGTACGGCCCGACGGCCGGCTGCACGTCACTCCCGTGATCGCCGCCTGGCACGACGGGAGGCTCTTCTTCTCCACCGGTGCGGGCGAGCAGAAGGCGCGGAACCTGGCGCATGACGGCCACTGCGCGCTGACCACCGGAGGAAACGCGCTCACCCGAGGACTCGACCTCGTGGTCGAGGGCAGGGCGGAGCCAGTTGCCGATCCGGCGGTGCTGGAAGAGGTCATCGCGGCGTACGAGGCGAAATACGGGGCGCACATCACCTCACCCCAGGGCACCTTCCACGGGCTCGGGGACGCGTTCCGCAAGGGCGACGCCGTCGTGTACGCGGTGGCCCCGGCCACGGCGTACGGCTTCGGGCGGGACGACGGGACGTACACCCATACACGGTGGACGTTCTGAGCAACGTGCCCCAGCCCTGGGCGCATTCAGCAAATCGTCGCACCACGCGAGTCGTTGTGATCAGAGCTCAGCACCTTCGAAAGGCGCTCGCCTGGGGCCTCCCAGCCGAGCGCCTTTCTGGGCCGGGAGTTGAGTCCGGCTGCCACGGCCTCCAGGGGCCGTTCTGGAAGGCACCGCCGTCACGGCGTGAAACCGCAGGTCCCTTAGGAGTGGGCAAGGAGTCAGCGAGTGGGGCGCCGTGGAGCCCCGCTCGCCGCTCCGGCCGGAGGAGCGCCTGTTCCTCGCCGGTCGGCATCCGCGCGGTGGGCTCGACGGCCGGTGTCGTCCGGCTGGCCGGGAGGCCTCGGCAGGGGGGCGCTGAAGTGGAAGGCGGCGATACGCGCGTCGTGCTGTGCGTTGAGCAGGTGGATCAGGCCCATTCCGATAACGGTCGCGAGGATGATCGCCGCGACGATGACGAACGTCTCCATGCTGCTCACCTCCAGGTGTTGCCGGGCGCCGGGAGGGCGCGGCTGCCTATCGGGTTCCCGATGGGGGACATGCAGGCCCCGCCATCGCTTTCCCAGATGGCTTGCCGGCGTCGGTCGTCCCGGATGTCGCGCCCGATGGCGGCTTCGTTGGCCATCAGGACGCCCGCGGTGAGGACGCTGCCGGGGATCGCTGCGGCGGCCATCAAGCGGGCAGCGGCTGCGGGCTCGGTCTCGGGTGGGATCACCAGCAGGTCCCACCGGCCGACGGTGTGGGAAAGCAGGATCAGCTTGTCGGGGTGCTGTTCGGTGAACCAGCCCACATGGACGGTGTGCCCGGCCACGGGAACCAGGCGCGGGATGACGGGCCAGAGCGTGGGGTTCACGGTGACGCGCGTGATGCGCCCCCAGGGCTCGTCGAGGGCGGCCGCGAGCGGCGGAAGCTCGATTTCGAGGTCGCGCGAGCAGGGCCACCAGGCCCCGTCGAGCTGACCGGCGAGGGTGGTTTTCGGGGTGAGGGACAAGCGTGCCGGGAACTCTACGGCGAGGTCGCGGGGTGCGGTCCGGTCAAGGACGGTGGTCATCGTGCGGACCTGCCCCCGGGCTGCCCGTCGGCAGCCCGGTTGTTCGTGATCGCCGGAAATGACACCTACATTGAAGCCGGTGTGCGAAATACTCCCGGTACTTTCACTGTACGCCGATTCGACCGACTCTGACCGGTTTGACCAGCTATTTTCCTGCGGGCGGCGGAGCGGGTGTGCTGTGGCGAGCGGCGCCAGTGCCGCGGAACGACGGCTGACGCACGCACGTCGCCGACCGGGCGCCTGCGTCCATGCCCTCCGCAAGGCGATGGCCGGGTGCCGTCCGGGCCGACAACGTCACCCGGGCCGCTCAGATCTTCCCCGCCACCGCACTGGTCGGCAGACGGCGACACCGCCCCGCGCAGCCTGGCCACGCCCAGGCGCGCCAGCTCGTCCACGGCTGCCGCGGCCCTGTCCGGGTCGGCCGCGCTGTCCCGGACCACCAGCTCAAGTGGCCTTCCGACGATCCCGCCGGCGTCAATTGACGTAGCCAACCGCCAGCTCAAGCCCAGCGAGCAAGTGCCGGCCCGCCTCCACCCAGCCGGGCCGAGTCAGCGGAACGAGAGCGCCGATCCGGACGGATGATCCGTCAGTCCGCTCCGCTCCCCGTGGGGATGGTGGCGCATTCATGTGTCGGCGTCTCCCTCTCGCTTTCGGTTGCAAAGCCCTCCGGGAGTGATAACACGCACTGCCGTCACTGCGGCAACTGCATCAGCAGTGGTGAGCGCACCAAGGTCGACAAGATTCTCTGGCCGGACGAAACGGTATGTGTGCCAGGGGCTGCGGACTACTACCTCGGTACGCAGGGGGGCTGTCCAGAAGCCCTCGCCGATCCCACGAATGACCCGCGTGAGCCCGCAGGAAGACGTTGGACAGGCTCAGTCTCCCGAGAGGGGTTGCGCGGGGGCCGGTGCGCTGTCGCTCCACAGGCGCGGGCCGCCGTGGTCGCGCAGGCGGCGCAGGAATGACAGGACGCCCGCGCTGCCGGTGGCCCACCCCGGTCCCGAAGCGGCCAGGGTGTTGTCGGGGAACAGCGGCCGACGCAGGGTGCCGCCGCTGCGGGACAGGATCAGCCCCAACACGTCCTCGGCGGCGCGGTGCAGCTTGCCGTCGCCGGTGACGGCCTCGGCGTCGATGAGCAGTTCGCCGACGCCGGCCAGCCCGCAGCACTGGGACACCGGACTCATCCGGGGCGCGAGGTCGCGGCAAGCCCAGGCGCACCGCACCCCCAGGTCCGACAGGCGCGGGTCCCCCTCGTGGCCGCCCGCCTCGATCAGCAGGGTTCCGATCCCGGCGAGTCCGCGGCACCAGGACCCGTAGCGCCGGTGGGCCTCGGGGCTGCCGGCCAGCGCCAACAGGCGGGGTGTGTGTACGGCGAGTTCGTCCAGTCCCGAGCGGGCCGCCGTGCCGGCGGCCGGGTCCCCGGTGAAGCGGTGGTAGGCGTACAGGAAGTGGATGACGCCCGCCCGGCCGTGGGCAAAGCCGAACGGGAACGCCGCCTCGGACGCCGCCGCCGAACGCTGCGGCTCCAAACGCTCCCGCCCGCCCTCCGCAGCCAGCAGGGTGCGGACACACTCTCCCGCTGCGGCCAGCCGCGCGCCGGCCTCCTCGTCCCGCCCCGCCGCGTGCGCGCGCCGGGCCAGCGCCAACAGCCCGGTCCCGGCGCCCGCCGCACCGCCGATCTGGTCACCGGTGTCGTCGTAGGGTCGCAGGCTCGGCGGGGGGACGAACTCCTCGGCTGTGCCGGTCAGTACGGCCGCGTCGAGGAAGAGATCGACGCCGGTGCGGCCGGTGTACAGCGCGGCGGTCAGCGCCGGCAGGGCGGTGTGGCGGGCGGTGCGATGGGCGAGGCCGGCCACGGCCTGGGGGACGCCCGGCTGTTCCCGGTGGTGCAGCAGCTCCAGGCCCACGCCGGCCGCACCGTCGTAGAGGGTCAGCCCGAAGTGCTGTTGCCCGTGCCGGGGCTGCGGTCCCGCGGGCAGTTCGCCGGCGGCGGTCGCACAGATCGCGACGGTGTGCGCGATCAGGTCGTCCAGCAGGCCGCGGGTAACCCTTGGCGGTGACGGGAGTTGGCGCCCGGTGGCCACCGGTGCGGGCTGCCCGCGCCACCGCCGTGCACAGGCGGCACGCCGTAGAGGGTCGGGGTCCACAAGCCCGGCGACGAGTTCGCGTACCGGCCGGTGCGCCGCGTCCGGGAGCACGGCGGCCAGGCAAGCGAGGGTGCGGTCCCGGTTGACGGCCTCGTCGCGGTCGACGACCACCGGTTCCATGCCGGTCAGCGCGAAGTGCAGGGTCGCGCCGAGCGCGTACAGGTCGTCGGCCGGCCCGGGCGGCTCGCCCGCGCGGTACACCGGCATCGAGTAGCCAGGCGTCGCACCGGCGGGCCGGTCACCGTGCAGCGCGCTGACGCCGAAGTCCACGAGGTACGTGGTGCCGTCCTCGCCGAGCACCACATTGGACGGCTTGAGATCACTCACCACGACGCCGCGGGCGTGCACAGCGTCGAGCACGGCCAGCAAACGGCGTGCCAACGCGGCGATTTCGCGGTTGTCCGCTGTCGCACCGACTGCTCCGGAGCCCGCGGGCGCGGGTTCAGCGGCGGGCGCGTACGGGCCGTGGCCGAGTACATCGCGGCGCAGGTCACGGCGCCCACAGTCGGTACTGATCAGATACTCGTCGTCGCCGTGCCGGAGATGGTCGCGAACCTGGGGGACGCCTTCGACGCCCGCGAGGGCTCGCAGAACGGCGTGCTCGTGCCGCAGGCGGCCGCGGGCATCGACACCGTCGGGGCCCTCGCCGACGTAGGCCCTGGCCTGTTTGACGATCACGCGCTCGCCGGAGGCGGTGTCCACGGCGCGGTAGACGTCACCGTGGGGGGAACGGGAGATGCCCGTGGTGAGCCGGTATCGCCCGCCGATCAAGCGGGCAGGACGGCTCGCGGGCGGCATGGCGGCCCGGAACGGGTCGGCGGTCCACGGTGGCTGGCGGTAGCGAGTGCCCGCGCGCCCACGGAAGCGCACCCCGTCGGGGCCGGTCATGACGAGCGCGGCATCGTCGGTGCCCGTTGCCCGGAACGGGCCGTAGCGGTAGTAGACGGGGGCATCGGAGCGGATCTGCCGGTCGCTGAGCACCCGTGGGCCCGGCCGGCCGGCCAGGAGGTCTGCGAGTTCACCGCCCAGCGCCGTCACCTCCTCCGGTCGCGGATAGACGGTGACCGCCTTCCCGACGAGCGCGGCATCGAGCGCTCCACTGTTCATCAGGCCCAACACCGCAGCGTCGCGGGCGAATTTGGCGTCGCAGACGTAGCGCAGCAGCACAGGGACGACCAGGTCCGCGACCCGTGACAGGTCCTCCGCGCGGGCGGACACGTGCAGTTTCCAACCATGGGCGGGGAGCTCACTTGCCCAAGGGTGGGGAGCGAACAGGCAGAGCCACTGATCGTCCGCGACGAGACGCCGCTCGCATCCGACGAGCAGGTTCCCGAGTTGCTCGTCGAGGCTGTGCTCCGGGCCCGTCCGGCCGGACCGGGGCACCGAAGTCTCTCGCCCGCGCGACGCGCGGGGGCCCGTGCGGTGCACGCCGGTGGCGGCCGTCCCGGACCTGTCCTCACCGGCCGAGGCCGGTCCGGCCGCCACTCGCGGTCCTCGCCTAGTCGCAGGCGAAGCGGGTCGTCGCCGTCACCCAGGGGTCTGCCAGACATGCCTGGAGACCGCGGCCGGGGTCTGCCTGTTCCTCGAACGGGATCTCTTCTTCCTCCACGGCCACGTCGAGTGGGCCGGCGTCGCGGATCTGCAGTGCCAGAGGGCTCATGGCGGTCCTTTCTGTGCACAGAAGGGGAAGGTTCGGTGGAGAGATTGTCAAGCGCATGCCAGTTTCACCGACGCCGAACGAACCGGCAAGAGGGAGGACCGGAGGTCTGATCCGCATACCCCGGGCGGCGGGATCGCCGGAGGTGAAGCGGGCCGCTCGCAGCGGGAACGACGAGACGGGAGAGGACGAGCGTGGGCAGCGTTCCCACCACGGCCTGCTTCGATCGTCGCCTGGAACGCGCCGACCAGTCAGCCCTCCTTACGGAACCGGATGCCCCAGTTCCACCAGGACCGGGCCGGATCGGCCGATCAGGCAACCCACCGCACACAGCGGGAACGCAGCGCCTCGGGGGGTGTCCGGCGCGCCGCCGATGAAGGCGTGTACGGCGACGGGGTCGGACAGCAGGTTGGCGCGCATGCGTGGCCGCTGACGGGTCGACGGACGCGCCCTCCCCCGCCGTCCGAGGAGCAACTGGAGAAGCTCACCCTCACCCCTCCCAACGCAGGGCGCGGGCCGGTGGGCACACTCGTAGCCTCGTCCGGCCACGGTACGGGCCCTCCTCGCGTCCGCCCGGCGGCCTGCCCGGGGGTGCGCTCGGTGTGGCCACCCGTACAGGACGGCCCTGTGCCGGCGCCCCGCCCGTTTCGTACGCTGGTCGCATGCGCATGCGCCCCACGCTGAGCTGGACCCCCGACGCGAGCCTGCCGCCCGGCACCACGGACCTGGGACCGGTCGCCGACGCCTTGAGCACCGGCGGTGTGCTGGTGCTCAGCGGAGCCGGCCTCTCCACGGAGTCGGGCATCCCCGATTACCGGGGCGACGGCGGAAGCCTCCGCCGGCACACGCCGATGACCTACCAGGACTTCACCGCCAGCGCCCAGGCCCGGCGCCGGTACTGGGCGCGCAGTCACCTCGGCCGGCGCACCTTCGGCCGCGCCCGGCCCAACGCCGGACACCGGGCCGTGGCCGCGTTCGGGCGGCACGGCCTGCTCAGCGGTGTGATCACCCAGAACGTCGACAGACTGCACCAGGCCGCGGGCAGCGACGGCGTGGTGGAACTCCACGGAAGCCTGGACCGGGTCGTCTGCCTCTCGTGCGGCGACTTCAGCCCGCGCCGCGAGCTCGCCCGGCGGCTGGAGGAGGCCAACGCGGGCTTCGCGCCGGTGGCCGCCGCCATCAACCCCGACGGCGACGCCGACCTCACCGACGAACAGGTCGGGGACTTCCACGTGGTGCCCTGCACCGTCTGCGGCGGCATCCTCAAACCGGACGTGGTGTTCTTCGGTGAAACCGTTCCGCCCCAGCGGGTCGCGCACTGCCGCGCACTGGTGGACGGGGCGACCTCCCTGCTGGTCCTGGGCTCTTCGCTCACCGTGATGTCCGGACTGCGTTTCGTACGCCAGGCCGCCCGGGCCGGGACCCCGGTGATGATCGTCAACCGGGACCCCACCCGGGGCGACCAGCACGCCGTCACCCGGGTCGCACTCCCCCTGGGAACGACCCTCACCACCGTCGCCGAGCACCTGGGCATCCCCGTGGACGACCCGGCGACGGTCTGACCGAGGGCAAGCACCGCTGAAGCCCTCTGGCGCCCGGCCGACAGGACCTGTGCGGGTTCGGCGCGCGCGGTCAGAACCAGTGCAGGCAGTGCGGGGAGCGTTCGGCGCGGAAGAGGGCGTCGGCGAGGGTGGCGGCGCCCGGGCGGTGGGCGCGGATGTGTCCGGCCCGCACGAGCGTGCTCGGAGCGGTGCCGCCAAGGTAGATCGAGCCCAGGTCGCTCACGTCCAGGGACAGGTCGGGCTCCCGGTCCGTCGGGACGCACTCGGCCCTGCTGTCCCGGACGGTCAGCAGGTAGCGGCCGTGTTCGCCGAGGAACGGGTCGTGGACATCGAGGACGAGCTCGCCGTCCATGAACCAGCCGCGCGCGGTCAGCGCACGCGGGACGTCCAGCAGCCGCACCCAGAGCCAGTCGGTGTTGTTGCTCACCTGGCCGGCGCGGAAGTCCGCGAACTGCCAGCGCAGCGGGTGCTCGGGCGGGAAGTGCTTGAACACGACCTGGGTGACCAGGTCGTGTCCGAGTACGAACCGGGCCAGGGCCGTGAAGACGGCGTCGTCTGCGGCGATGGTCTCGTCGACCGTCAAGGTTTCGGGCTCGCCGACCGAATAGCTGGCGTACCCGTCCGGAACGCCGTCGGCGTCCCGGTGGACGGCGACGTAACGCGACGCCGGAGAGATCGGGGGCTGCCCCGCGCCCAGGGCCCACCAGCGGTGTGGCCGGGACAGCGCGCCGGGTTGTGCGCGGCGGTACCGGTCGTAGACCTCTTCCAGGATCTCGCCACAGTCGGCACGCCGCAGCACCTCCACCGAGCCGGTGTCCGAGCCGGTCGCTGGAGCGTCGGCCGTTCCGCGCGCCCGAGGGAGGGCGAGGGCAGCCTGGTGGCGCGGCACCGTCAGCCGCTGCGTACAGGTCGCCGGTCCGTACCCGAACCTGCGGTAGATCAGGGCCTCAGAGGCCAGCAGTACGGAAAGGAACTCCCCTCGGGCCCGTAGCTCGGTGAGCTGATGCCGCATCATCGCGCTGAGCACGCCCTGGCGTCGGTGTGAGGGCAGAACACCGACGGCGGTCACCCCGGCGGCCGGGACGAGGATCTCGCCGGGCAGGGTGAGCTCGAAGGAGTACGCACCGGCCGTCCCGACGGGCCGCCCGTCCGCCGTCATGGCGAGCAGGCCGCGGTCCATTTCGAGCGCTGCCCACCACACCCCGCCGCCCTCGACCGGGGTTTCCGGGAAGCGCCCGAACGCGGCATGGAGGGTGTCGACGAAGACGTCCCGGTCCTGGTCGGTCGTGGAACGTATCTCCATTGCTGCCGCTGCCTCCCCGCGATACCGGCACCACCCCTCATGGTGTCCCACCACAGTGCAGCGTTGCTCCGTGGCCAGGTCAAGCGAATTACGACCATGGCCGGGGACTTGCCGGGGAGCCGATGGCGTCCGGGCGAGCGAGCAGCGACGTGGGTTCGGGCACCTGGTCGACCAGCCCCTCCTCGACCGACGCGACCCGCCGGACCAGGGCGCGCGAGGCGACCGTGTGGCCCCAAGCCCCTGGATTGTCCAGGTCGCTCCAGCGGCGGTACGTCTTGACCATCGTGTCCTGGGCGACGTCGGCGGCGACATGGAGCGCGGCTTGGTTGACCAGGAGTGCGACGAGTTGGCGGATGGTGTCTAGGTAGAACGCGGAGAACTGCTCGTCGACTTCGGCGCGTGCACCCGGCTCTCGTCGGCCTGGCCGGTGCGGGCGGCGGAGCGGTCACCCCGCAGGCGCACGCCGGGAACGTGAGCCGCTGTGCCGGCGCACCGGTGGCCGGCCCCCGCGCCTCAGGGGGTGTACACGGCGTCGCTTCCGTACAGCTGCCGGGTGAAGGTGGAAACATAGGTGTGCCGGTCGGAGGCGTCCAGGTTGTACGTCAAGTAGACGCCGTAGCCCTCACTCACGGTCCGCCTGGCCAGGCTCGCCGCAGTGGTCGAGGACGTCGATCCGAAGTCGATGGCCGCCGGTGACAGGTTGGCCTTCGGCAGGGCGATTCCGGGCACACCCCAGGTGCCGTAGTACGGGTTCCAGGCGTAGTTGAACTTCGACGAGATGTTCACGCCGCCGTAGGACAGTCTCGTCGCCGACGGGCCGATGTTGTAGAGCGAGATCAGCTTGTTCGGCATGTTGTCGCGCAGCGCGGAGACCAGGTGGACGAACGAGCTGTCATTGGGCTGGCCGGTGCCGTTCCTGCCGTACTCGGCGTACTCGTCGTCGAAGTCGATGCCGTCGAGGCCGTATCTGCTCACGGCGTCGGACAGCTGCTTGGCGAACGCCGAAGCGGCTGCCTTGGAAGGCAAGTTCGCGAACCCGGCGCCCTGGTGGTTGCCGAGCACCGACAGCATGACCTTGATGCCCTTCGCCTGCAGCGGGCGGATCTGTGTCGCCGCGTTGTCGAGGACGCGCTGCACATTGGGGTTGAAGTACAGGTACGCCGACTTCTTGGCGGTGTCGTAGTTGATGTTGGCGGCGAACACCACGGCGATGTCGAAGACGTTGCCGCCGCCGTTGGCCAGGCTGTACTTGCCGACGTTGAGCATGCTGTTGCTGTTCACCTCGATGTAGGCCACCGAGGTCGGCCCCTGCTTCTTCGCCGCGGGTGCCCCCGCCGCAGGGGTGGTCGCCGTCGCGCCGACCGCGACTGCCGCGGCGGCCAGGAGTGCGAGTGCCGTCGTCCGTGCTGTGCTCCGGCCTGATGTGCGCATTGCCGATCAGCCTCCCGTCGCATGGCTCGTGCGGTTTCTCCACCAGTGGCAGGCGCGGTCCACGCCTGCCGTGCGGAAGCGGACGGCTGGTGTCGTACGGGCCGCCCGCTCCGGCCGGACCGGAGCCTGCCATACCGCGGGGCGGCCTGGATAGGGTGCCTCGGGCACGCGATGCCGCACCTCCGCTACCACCACGGGGTCTCCCTCGTCGAGCGCTCCCGACGAGAAGCGCCGGGGCCGAGGACATGGCGCCTCCAAAGGACCCTCCCGGGCACTCTGACCCATGGCCGCCGTGCGTTCGCACGTACATGGCATGTGACAGCGGTGTACGGACCACGTCACAGGGCTCGTATTGCCAGGTGCAGCTGCTTCCCCCAGCGCCCCATCAGTGGGATGTTCACGGACCGAAGCGGCCCGCAACAGGCCGCACGGAGGGATCGGGGTGGACACCTTGACATACCAACAACACCGCACCGGCAACGGCAGAACCGCCGCGAGGTCTCGGACAATCGGCAGGACCGGTGCAAACGGCACCGCGCGGCGCCGCGCGGCGGTGACCGCCGCCACGGCTATCGCCATGGCCGCACCACTGACCCTCGGCGCCGCGGCAGACGCGGGGGCGGCGGGGGACCACCCGATCGTCTTCGCCCGCTACACCACGGCAGCGCCCACGGAAGACCTCTACGCGCTCTCCCCCAGCGGCGGCACGCCCGTCGCACTCACCCACACCTCCACCGTCAGCGACGTGATGCCCAGCTGGTCTCCGGACGGCAAGCGGGTGGCCTTCGTGCGCCATGGATCCGGTGGCGCCATCGACGGCATCTGGACGATGAAGACCTCGGGCGGCGACCTGAAGGCCGTCCCCGGCACCAAGGGCGCCTCCGACCCGGCGTGGTCCCCGGACGGCAAGCGGATCGCCTACGCCAAGCCGGTCGGCACCCAGAGCGAGATCTATGTGGCCGACATCGACGGCACTCCCGCCACCCGGCTCACCCACACCACGGCGGACGACCTCCATCCGACATGGTCGCCGGACGGCAAGTATCTGGCGTTCAACCGCGCGGACGCGGGCGGACACAGCAGGGTGATGCGGATCCGGCTGTCCACCCTGGCTCAGACGGCGGTCACCGCGCCCGGCTCCTACGACTGGACGCCCGACTGGTCGCACGGCAACCGGATCGCCTTCAGCCGCGTGGACTCCTCCGGATTCGCCCACCTCTACTTCGCCCGCCCCGACGGCACCGGGCTCCACCGCATCACCAAGGACCGCTTCAACGACAAGAACCCTTCCTGGTCCCCGGACGGCAGCCGCCTGGTCTTCACCAGAGGTGGTGCCGACGACGCGGACCCCGAACACCTCTACCTGGTACGGGCCAACGGCGCCGCGCTGACCCGACTCACCAAGAGCGACTCCCATGACCTGGAGGCTGACTGGCGCCCGTAAGGCCCCAGTCAGCGGCTGGTGGCTGCCCGGGTTCGGCGAACGAGGTACCGACCCGGGCGAGTCGCACTGGCCGGTGACCTTGCGCCATCCGTAGGGCCAGAAGTCGGTGTGCCGCGTGCGCAACCCGCCGACGCGGAATAAGGGTTTGCCGAGACGCTCCTGCCGGTTGACAGGTTCGGCCCGTACCCTGCGGGATGGGACTTGGGTGCCGCCAGCGGTCCCCGCCAGAGCTGGTGGGAACCCTCCAATCCCGGCTGGGCATCGTTGTGCCGGTCATGATCACCGGGTTCACCCGCACGGCCGCAGACTTGCAGGACGGGGTGGCCGACACGGCCGCCGCGTCCTTGTCCGTGACGACACCTGGGACACCACATCGTGAGCGAACGCGTCATTGCGCCCAAGAGCCGGGGCTTCCTGTTCCTCGACTCCCATCCCGGCGGTTGCCGACAGCTGGTGGACGAGATGTGGGAGGCCGTCCCCGCCCCGGTCACCACCGAGGGCGAAGGACCGGTGGCTCTGGTCATCGGCTCGTCCGCCGGGTACGGCCTGGCCGCTACGATCGCGGGCCTGGCCCGTGTAGGTATCCGCGGCATCGGCGTGTGCTTCGAGAAGGCGCCCGCCCGCCGCACCGGCACGGCCGGCTGGTATCGCACCGCCGCCACCGACCGGCTCGCCCGACAGCACGGGCGGGACATGGTCTTCCTCAACGGCGATGCGTTCAGCGACGCGATGAAGGAGCAGGTCGCCGACCTCCTCGCGGAGCGGTTCGGCGGACGGCTCGACTTCCTGATCTACTCGGTGGCCGCGCCTCGCCGCACCGACCCGGACACCGGCAACGTGTACGCCTCGGTCCTCAAGCCGATCGGCTCGCCGAACACCACCAAGACCCTCGTCTTCGACGAGTACGGCGCCCCGGAGGTCAAAGAGGTCACCACCGAGCCGTCCGAAGGCGACGACATCGAGCAGACCGTGGCGGTGATGGGCGGCACCGACTGGGAACGGTGGATCACGTTCCTGGCCGACCGGTCCCTGCTCGCCGACGGCTTCACCACCGCCGCCCTGTCCTACATCGGCTCGCCACTCACCGCGGCGATCTACCGGCAGGGCACCATCGGCGCCGCGAAGGCCCATCTCGAAGCCACCGCACGCACGTTGGACGAGCGCCTCGGCAAGACCTTGGGCGGCCGGGCCGTGACGTCGGTCAACGCCGCTGCCGTCACCCAGTCCTCCACCGCCATCCCCGGCATCGCCCTCTACGTCGGGCTGCTGCGCGGCGTCCTCGGCGACGCCATGGTGGCCCCGATCGGTCAACTAGTGCAGCTGTGGGACCAGCTGACCGGCGCCCGCCCCCTCGACCTCGACGACGAGGGCCGGGTCCGCCTCGACACCTGGGAACTCGACCCCGCCGTGCAGAACACCGTCGCCGAACGCTGGTCCACCGCCACCAGCGACACCATCACCGAACTCGCCGATCTCGACTGGTTCAGCGACGAAGTCCGCCGCCTCTACGGCTTCTCCGTCCCCGGCGTCGACTACACCGCCGCCGTCGAAACCGATGTCCCCTGGCCCACTCCCACCATCTGACCCGCGCCACGAATGGCGCCGATCGCGTCGGTGAAGTCGCGGGGTGGAGTCGAGGAAGTCGAACGGGTGCCCGTTGGACGGCGCCGGAGTGCGTCTGACTACCTGGTCGGGCGGCGTCTTGAACGCGTGGTCGTGTCCTGGCACGTGTACGGTACGGAGCCGCCGTCCGGCCCGTTGTGGCTGCCTACGGCGGATTTACGTTCGCTGCGGCCTGGTTGCCCCCCGGATCTCGTAGATGCGCCGGGTCGTGACGTTCAGCTCTTCCCAGTATTCTTGGTATTGAGGGACCACCGCAACCGCCCTGGCCTCCGTGGTAAAGGAGGAGCTGGCGTGGCACGGAGTGTCCGTCACTCCGTCGTCACGCGAGACTCTCCGGTGACGAAGGGAGCGACCATGAACGTCCACAACCGGCGGCGCACGCCGGCCCTCTTCTGCACGGCGCTGATGATCGCCGCCGGCTTGGCGGTGGCGCCCGGCGTAGCCGCGGCGCAGGCATCGGCCACGGCTCCGGGGCGGCAGTGCACTGTCCGTGACGGTTATCCGCCGGCCGCCCGGGACACCAGCGTCGGCGGCACTCCTACGAAGTACAAGTACACGTACTCCCCGTACATCGGCGGCCGGTACGACGGCTGCTCCCACACCCTCAAGCTGTACTACGGCGGCAATTCGAGCCCCCGGTGGGCCTACTACGAGGTGTCGTACGCCCGTCCGACAGGACGCGAATGGGGCACCTGGCAAGGGCGCATGGGAGAAAACCGCGTCGCGACCTGGGACAACCCCGAAATCGGCAGCTGGAACTTCAAGGTCCGAGCGTGCGCCCAGTCGATCGACGAGGGCCAGGGGCGTAACTGCACGTCCTGGTCCCCGCAGCTCTTCGTGTACACCGGCTCCGGCTGACCGGGTCATCACGCCGCTCACCGGCCGGTCACTTGAAGCCCGGCGCCGGTCCAGCTCGCTGTCCAGCTCCAGCTCCTGCTCCTCGGCCGCGGTCCGCGGTCGGCACGTAGCCGTTCCACCCCCTCAATGCCGTACGTGCCCGTTTGGCCCCCTCCGTCCGCTCGTCCGCCAGTCAGCAGCGTCGTGGCAGATGGGCCAAGTAGGCCACGTCAGTCTCCGTCGGAGCGGGAGAGCGCTTCGGTGATCAGGCGGGTGGCGAAGTCACGGTCGTCGGCGATGCGGTTGATGTGCTCCGCGAGCAGAAAGGCGGTGACTTCCAGGGCAGTCATCTCCTGCTCGGTCCAGTCTCCGTACTGTTGGCGCCACAGGCTGGGGCTCAGGCCGGTGCCCGCGGCGATGACCAGGCCGGCCATGGTGGGAATGGCCTCGGGGCGGACGCTCCTGGGCATCATCCGCATCGCGGCCACAAGGTTGGGCACCACGTATTCGATGACTTCCTTGCCGTGCTCCTCGTGGGCCTTCCGCAGCCACGTCATGAACATGTAGATGAGCGTGCAGGCGCCGTCCAGTAGGTCATTGGCCCCCTTCGAGCCCAGTGATGCGATGAACTGGTCGATCAGCGCCTCTTGTTCGGCGTCGGTCCCGCTCTTGCCGCTGTAGATCTCCTTGAGCCGAGAGTCGATGATCATCAGGGCCGCGCTCACATCGCCGGCAGGAGCATGCTGGGGACCATAACGCGATAACAACGGGTTCCTCCTCAGGCGGCCGCGATGGGCAGGGCGGCGTATTCGTACCGTAGAGGACCGAGGAGGCGGGGGTCCGGCAATCCCGTGAAGAGCCTGCGGCGGCCCCCTCGCCCACGGGGCTTCAGCCTGCCCACGACCTGCTCACCTGGCATCACTGCAGCACAATGTCCACGTAGTCGATTTCGGTGAACTCCACGACTAGGCCTTGCGTTCGACGGCCGTGGTCGGTATAGCCCACCGGGCCGCCTCCGCATGCCGGACCAGCGATCCGCCTGAGCCGGAGTCAGATCCCGTGCGACCACCTCGGGGGGACGAGCCTTTCGCTGCCGGCCAGTTCGGCGATCCTGCGGCGGTATTCGGTGAACTGGCCGATCTTGCGCTGCAATTCGATGTCTGTGTGGTCAATCTCTTCCGCCGCAGTACCCAAACGTACGAATGGGTTGGGCATCCAAGGGCACGCGCTGCCAGGCCTGTAGCGGTCCCGGCTCAGGAGTGCTCGACCGTCTGCCCCTCGGGTACCCGGCAGCAGCCGGACGTGACCTCGATGCCGATGGTCGGGCCCGGCGGGTCGGTGACGGTGCCGCGCGCGGCGGCACCGTCCGGGAGCGCCGCGCTACCGGGGAGCAGTGACGTCTCCATACCTGCCGACCACGACCAGCGCCTGGTTCTTCAGCGCGGTCGTGCCCGGGGCCCAGTAGTGGCTGTGCCCTTGCGAACTCTTGAAATGCTCGGGGCCGATGTTCTCGGCGCGGGTGTTCATCTGGTTCGCGCCGAAGACGTCGTCGCTGGGGATGATGAAGGTTCCGCCGCCGATCTTCCACTGGCTGCCACCGAGACCGAAACGGCCGACGTCGGGCACCTTGTCACCGTCGGCCTCCTCGTTCCACACATGTCCCTTCGGTACGTCCATCTGCCCGGCCGAACCGACCTTGACCCCCGGGCTTCCGGCGAAGATCACGTCGTCGGCGTTGAGATCGCCCTTCTGCGCCGCGGCCCCGATGAGGGTGCTGCCGTACGAGTGACCGATGGCCGTCCGGTGCGGTTCCCCGGGGCCGTTGTGGGAGGCGTCGAGGCCGTCCATGAACCGGCGGTAGGCCGGGGCGCCGTCGTAGGCGTAGTGCTCGAAGGGAGCGTCCTTGACGGGGTCATGGGGCGCGTCGTAGCCCAGCCAGGTGATGGTCGACACGGAGGCGCCCGGGGACGCCTGGTGGGTCTGGCGCCAAAGGTCGTTCATCTCGTGGATCTTGCCCGCGATGTTGGCCAGGTCGGACCCCGTGCCCGGCACGTACACAGCCTGGTGCTGCGCCGTGTCCGGGTTCCCGGTGGCGACGATGGCGCGGCCGCGCCCGTCGGGGCTGAAGCCGAGCAGGTATGCCTCGGGCAGCCCTCCGGTACCGGTGATGTCGAAACGGTTCTGGATGGATTCCATGCCTTTGAGGGAGGCGGTGAGGTGGCGGTAGTCGTCGCCGTACTTCCGGTCCCAGTTCGACCATGCGTCGGTATGGGTCTTGGCGGCCCCGGCGCGGGTCATCACATAGGTCCACTCGTTGGCGGGCGGTTTCGGGATCGCGTCCAGCCTGATCCGGTACTCGGCCTGCTTCTCGTCGAACACCATCCGGTTGGCCTCGTCCCTGACCTCGGCGGGCAGACCGTCGAGCTTGCCCACGAGGTCGGGGCTGAGGGAGAGGTACGCCTCCTGTTCCTGGGGGGTGAGACCCTTCCACCAGTCGGCGTTCTGCGCGGGAGTGGCGTCCTTCGGGGGTCCGCCGACGGAGTCCAGGTAACGCTGGCCGGCCTCCCGTACGCCTGCCATGTCCGACTGGGCGTCAGCGAGGTCGTGGGCAGAGACGGTGAGGTCGTCGTCGGCCTTCAGCGCCCGTATTCTCGGCGCCCACTTGGCGTCCGCCTCCGTCGCCTCTCTGAGGGCGGCGGCGATACGGTCCGCGAGGGCGATCGCCTCGGCGCGGTGGGGGTTGGGATCGGGGTCCAGCCGGGCGACGGCGGACTGGGCGCCGGGGGCCTGCGGCGCCGCGCCCGCGGCGACAGTGCCGCCGGGGGGCGGCAACTCGACGCTGTTGCGCGACTGCCCGGCCGGGTAGGTGACGCTGCCGTCGGCGCCGACCGTGAACCTGAACGTCTCCGCGTCGCCGAGCGCGGACAGGAGCTTGCCGCGGGCCACGTCCATGTCGTGGACGAACCCGTTGAGCGCGGCGCTCACCAGCCCGCACTCGATCTGCGTGTAGTGGAAGTTGGCCGACAGCTGCTTCAGCTCCGCGAGTGCGGCGTCCCGGGCCACCCCGCTGAGAGAACCGCGTATGCCGGCTGCGACGACGTTGTCGATGTGATCCTTGGCCGCGGCGGCCATGTTGCTGCTCGCGCGGTAACCGTCAGCCGCCTGTGCGAATTCGGACGGCTTCAGTGCCTTGAGCGTCGCGAGATCCACGGCAGCCCGTCACCGCCCCGGGCTCTGGCCACCGACAGCGGGTGTGTCGGCGTACCGGCTGTCGATGGCACCGAACGCGTCCCTCACGGCGTCGTCGGTCAGGAGAAGGTCGTGCCCGGTTCTCTCCAGCGCCTCCTTGACACTGCCGCAGCGCTCATCGACGCTCCTGAGGTACCGGGACCAGGAGTCGTACACGTCCTTCTGGGCCCCCGCGGTCAGGCATCCCGCGGCGTCGGCCCCCTGCTGCCCGTCGGCCAGCTGGGTCAGGGCCTTGCCCAGCCCTTCCTTCAGCCCTCCGACGCCCTCACCCGCCTTGTTCCACACCTGCTGGGTGGACTGCAGGCCCCCGGTGACACTGCTTGTCGCCGGAGCGGTCCCGTCATCGGACGGGTAATGGTTGAGCCGCGTCTGCGACCCGTGCCGCTGGGCGGCGTCCTGCTTCAGCTGTTCCCACTCGTCCCACGCCATGCGTGGTCTCCTCCCCCGTGGCCCCCGGACGTGCCCCGGGGTGTGTGGTCCCGCTGTGCCGCGCCCCATGAGAGGGCCGCCGCGGACCGTACGGACGGGAGCCCCACCCCCCTGGTGCCCTCACCGAGTGGCCCGATGTCTCCGCGCCTGGCCGCAGCGTGGCCCACCCTGGCACACCGCTTGAGACCGGCCCGGCTCAAATTGATCGCCCCGGACGGAGTCCCTCCGCACCGTCCGGGCAGCTCGGACCCTGTGGTGCCATGGAGACGAATGACGCTCTGTGGTACGGAAATTGGCCTGATGGGCCTCCAGGGAAACCAGGGTCTCCCCTCTGGACCCCTCCACAGGCCCCCGGAGCAGCTCCTCCCTGCGGACGCTTCCGCGAGCGAGTGGAGTGGGAGGGGAGCCGGTCATGACCCTGTGTGCGACAGGGGCGCGGGTGGCACAGCCGTCCCGCGATGCTTGATGGTGACGGCCGAAGCCTTGGCCAGTGCCACGGGGTTCAAGAAACGCAGCGGACCGATCAGGCGGGATGCAAACCGATGCATGTGCCGCGCCACCGACTCGTCGCGCGCTGCCGCCGAATACATCAGCCGCTCCATGGGTCGCAGCAGGGTTCCGGTCCCGTCGGCGCCGAGGGTGCGCGGGGCTGGGCCGGTGTTGCGTACCGCGGCGCGTACCAGGGCGGTGCGGTGCGTGGCGTACCGGAGCCCAAGGGTGAGCCGGAGACCGCCGCCGAGGTCGTACGCCTGGACCAGGGCTCCGGGGCCCGCGGTGAAGCGCGGCGTGCCGCCGCCGGCGAGATCCAGCGTGCGGCCGTCCTCGCTCAGCCGGATGCGGCTGAAGGCGGTGCTCAGCCACCAGGGGTACTCCTGCGCGATGTAGAGAGGGCCGGTGAATCCGCCGTATCCGGCCGGGTTGTCCGCCGCCGGCAGGGCGTAAGCATGCCAAGCCCCTTGGTCCGCGAAGATGTTGACCGGGTTGGTGTCCGTCTCGCCTCCGGGAAGCGCCGCCGGGAAGCGCCACCGCCGGGGTGCCCCTGAGGTCGAGTACGTCGTCATAGTCGTGGCCGTAGCCGGGTAAAGCCGTCTGCCGGGGCGGGGCGGCGGCCGTGGCCTGGATGCAGGTGGTCGCCACGGCCAGGGCGACGGTGAGGGTGGACAGGGCGGCACGGGGGTGGGGGCGCATCGGCGGATTCCAGTCTTCCGAGGTCCGAGTCCGAGACCCAGATCCGAGACCCAGATCCGAGATCCGAGATCCGAAGAGGGTGTTCGGCAGCCCGGACGACGGGCGGCGGCCTCCTGGGTGGGCGCGCCGGAGAAGTAGGCGGCCGTCAGGGCCTCACGGGCATGCACTCCGCGCGGGTCACGGGCCAGGTCGTCGACCGGCCGGCGCAGCAGAGCCCGCAGATCCTCGGCAGGGTCGGCGAAGGCCCGCCGCCAGGCGGGTGCGCGGCAGAGCACATGCGGCGAAGGTGGCGGGGTATCGCGCCAGGGCGGCAGGGCTTCGCGCACGGCTTGGTCGAACGCGGTGCGCGAGAAGCCGGAGGGCGCCCGGCGACCAAGCGCGCTGAAACCGCCCTGCGCTACGCGCCAAGCGAAAGATCCCACCGCTCGGCTGTCTTCACCCCACAGTGGTGACCATGCTGAACCGAGTAGCCGTCCTGTCCGATATTCACGGAGTCCTGCCGGCCCTGGAGGCAGTACTCGCCGAACCAGACGTCAGCACCGCCGATCACATCGTGCTCACCGGCGACATCACCGCCGGCCCGCAACCGACCCAGGTGCTCGACCTGCTGACCAGCCTCGGCCACCGCGTCAGCTGGATCAGCGGCAACGCCGACCGCGAACTCCTTGAATACCGCCTGGGGCAACGCGACACGATCCCGGACCCGATCGCCCCCTGGGCAGCCGCACAGCTCCGCCAGGACCATCTCGACCTTCTCAGCTCTTTGCCGCGATCACTCTCCCTGTCCGTAAGTGGCCTGGGAAAGGTGCTGTTCTGCCATGCCACCCCACGTGACGACGAGGAGGTCGTCCTGGTCGACTCCCGCCTCGACCGCTGGAAAGAAGTCTTCACCGGACTCGATACCGACATCCGCACTGTGGTCTGCGGCCACACCCACATGCCGTTCGTCCGCCTGGCTCACGGCCGACTTGTCGTCAACCCGGGCAGCATCGGGATGCCCTACGGACGAACCGGAGCGCACTGGGCCCTCCTGGGCCCGGGCGTCGAACTCCGCACCACGAACTTCGACACCGAGGCCGCCGTCACTCAGCTCGTCCAGGACTCCTCCTACCCCGAAATCGCCGAGTGGGCCGACTACTTCCTGCACGCTCGCGCCACCGACACCGACGCCCTCACAACCTTCGCCCCACGGGACGGACGCGACCACAGCCCGTGACACTCGCCTCCTTCGACAACGGCAGGTATCCGAACACCGACTTCATGAGCAACAGGGCCCACCGTCCCACGGGCCACCATCACCCTCCCGAGGTTCAACCGAGGTGTTGTCACGGCCAGTTGCCGATGCGCTCCGCGAATACACGCCCGATTGCGGCTGCGCGTCCACTCGCCCAACGGCAGCCGTGAGGCAGCGAACATTCCGCGATGATCCAACCGCGGGCCAGGACAGACCGGGGCCGCTGACGGCCACAGCACCCACCAGCCACCCGACCGTAATGGTCGGGTGACTGCGCCGCGCGTGCACCCGGTAGGGACCGCAGCGGCGACCGGTGCGTCGGCTGCGCCGGAATCCGGATCCGGTGACGGACTGCACCTGGACGGCGCCTGCCGGGCCGGGCGCGACGCGTCGGCACCGGGCAAGTGCGGGCTGTCCGCGGTCTCGACGCCGCAGGCAGCCCGCGATCGCTACTGCGCGATCGAGGTGACGGTGGTCCGAACGGGCGGGCAGGTCGTGGGGCGTGACGAATCCACTCCTCGGCCACGGCCGACGGTCGGTCTGCAAGCGCTTGTTCGTGCCCGGCACGATGGCTTCGGCCGGCGGCGGCGGGTCAGGCGGCGTAGCCGAGGCTCAGGGTGGCCACGATGGGCGCGAGGTACAGGACGGGGAAGGCGACGGTCTTGTAGGAGCGTGCCCGCAGCACGGTGACGACCGCACCCAGGAAGTACAGCACCAGGGCGATCCCGGCCGCGATACCGATCGCCGGGACCGCCAGACCGACC
Source organism: Streptomyces sp. NPDC031265 (assembly GCF_055570295.1). Lineage (NCBI taxonomy): Bacteria > Bacillati > Actinomycetota > Actinomycetes > Kitasatosporales > Streptomycetaceae > Streptomyces > Streptomyces sp. NPDC031265. The sequence continues at coordinate 26,831 of NZ_JBVIHM010000027.1, read as the reverse complement.
AGCAGGCCCACCGCGCCGGCCGCTTTGGCCACCCCCAGCAGGGTCCACCAGGCACGCGGGACGCCGTACTCGATCAGCGGCTGCGTCACGAAGTCAGCCCGGCGCAGGAGAGAGAATCCCGAGAAGCCGACCCAGGCCGCGGTGAGAACGGCGACGATGATGTATGCCAGGGACATCGGATACTCCTATGAGGGTTGCTTCAGCGGACGATCTGGAGCGAAGGCCACGCATCGCTGCGCGACCCCCACACCTCGCTGAACCGCGGCAACGCGCATGTGTGACAGCGCCAGCATGGAAATCTGAAAGATGTTCGGCCTGTGGCCGCCGAAGCGACGACCACGGCTGAACCGCCCCGCATCCCGAAAGCCTGTTGGAGGCGGCAGTCGAAGGCCGATGGGATGCGGGCCGCAAGTTCGGGGTGGAGACGTGCGCCGCCGATCTGGATGAGGCGCAGGCGGGAGAGGCCGTACTGGCCGTCGTTGAGGGTGTCCAGCCACAGCTGCGCGACAGCGGGGACGAGGGAGGTGACGGTGACCTTCTCGTTCTCGATCACTCGGAAGGCGTCGGCGGGGACATGGTCGTCGATCAGCACGACGGTGCCGCCGGTGGCGAGGGTGCCGACGATGCCGGGGCAGCCGAAGGTGAAGTTGGACTCCGCCGGGAGGGCTGCGAGGTAGACGTCTTCGGGGCCGAGGCCGATCAGTTCGGCTGCCGCCCGGGTCTGATGCGCATAGTCGTTGTGGGTGCGCGGGACGAGCTGGGGGGAGGCCCTGTTGCCGCCCGACAGCAAGAAGAACGCCACGTCATTGGGGTCGTACGTGTGGTCCGGGCCTCTCGGAGCGTCCACGGAGCGCAGGGGGAAGAACAGGCATCCGCTGGGGGCGGTGGCAAAGCCCCGTTGGGCGCCATCGAGGCCATCGAGGGTGAAGGCGCGGCGCGGACGCGGATGGTCGTCGCTGATCTCCGCCGCCATTCTGGCGTGGTCGAAGCCGCGGTGGAGGCTGGGGCCGATATAGGCAGCGGCTTCGGCGATACGGGCGAGGTGTCCGATCTCGTCGGCGCGGTGAGAGATGGACGCGAACACCGGGAGGGCACCGGCACGCATGAGGGCGTAGACGGTGATGACGAACTCGGGCACATTCGGGAGCTGGACGATGACCCGGTCGCCGCCGCGGAGCACGAGCCCGGCAGCCACGCGATCAACACGGCGGTTCAGTTCACGGTAGGTGAGGCGATGTCCGCCGTGGACGAGAGCTGTACGAGTGGCGTACCTGCGGGCGTGCTCGGCGAGGAGTTGGGGTGGAGCACCCCGGTAGTAACCGTGGTCGTAGTAGCGGCCGATGGTCTCGGACAGGAGCGGGGCACAGCCGTCCAGCATCTTTCGGACTCCTTCCCGGTATCACTCGGCACGGTTTCGGTCACGGCCGCCCGTGTCCCGGATACGCGCCGCCTCGGGCAGTAGAGGATCACCTGGGGAACTACCTGGGCAGCGGTGTGGTCGACCAACGACGGCATGGAGACCGCGGCAGCTTGGCGGTGCACTCAGGCGGAAGACTTCCAGCGCCACGCTGCCCCGCACCTCGCCTAAACGCGGCTCGATTCGTTTGACGAACCCTGTAGCCCCCCCGAAAGGGGGCCTCCCTGGTCCGGCGGACGGGCCGGCACGCCGCACGTGCGGCCCCTGCCGAGTGATCCCCACGCGCGGCTAGGATGCGCGAGATTTTTGAATCTGACAGGGGGAGACATGAAACGCATCCTCATACCCGGCCGACTGCGCACCGCAGTCGGCGCGTTCGCCGTCGCCACGGGGGTGCTCACCGGGATGCTCGTCGGACCCGTGGATACCGCGAGCGCCGCCACGGTGACCACGGGCCCGGTGTTCAACGATCCGACCGGTGACAGCGCGGCACAGCAGGCGATCCGTAGCCAGGTCCGGTCCGTCGTCGCCAACGCCGACAGCGGAACCTCGCTGCGGCTGGCCATGTACCACCTGTGGGACGAGACCGTCGCGAACGAACTGGTCGCCGCGAAGGCGGACCGCGGCCTCAGCGTCAAGGTGGTCCTGGACGCGAGCACCCGCGACTACCCGCAGGCGTACGACATCTTGCGGGCCGCTCTCGGTACGGACACCTCGCAGAGCTCGTACGTGAAGCTCTGCGCCACGGGCAGCTCCTGTCTGGGGCCGGCGGGGACCGGCATCAACCACAACAAGTTCCTGCTGGCCGGCAGTGTCGGCGGCGGCGCCCAGAAGAACGTCGTGATGCAGCTCACCTCGAACCTGACGCCCTCCAACTACACGCGCTACTGGAACAGTTCGATCACCGTCGTGGGCAACACCGAGCTGTACGGCGGCTACCTCTCCTACTTCGACAAGCTTCCCGCGCAGAACCGCAGCGCCTGGTCGTACACGTACGGCAACGCCGGTGAGTATAAGTACTACTTCTTTCCGCGCGCGGGCACCGACGCAACCACCGACACCGTCGTGAACGCGCTGGACAACATCACCTGCCGCTGGACCGACACCGCCGGCTCGCACCGTACGACCGTCCACGCGGCCATGTTGAAGATCAGCCGTCAGGACGTTGCCGACAAGCTGCGCGCACTCGCCGGGGCGGGGTGTCTGATCGACCTCGTCTACAGCGAGACCGACACGGGGACGTGGAACGCCCTGCACGGGGTCTCCGGCATCACCAACCGCTGCTACCAGCACGATGACGACGCCGACAGCACCACCCCGAACCGCATTGTGCACTCCAAGAACGTGCTGGTAGACGGTATGTATGCGGGCAGCGTCCAGAAGCTGATGTGGACCGGCAGCCACAACTGGAGCGGTCCGGCGCTGCGCGACAACGACGAGGCGATGCTCCGTATCACCACGCCCTCCGTCTACAGCGCGTTCGAAGCCAACTTCCAGGCGGCACGGGCCGCGGCCGTGCCCGGCACCAGCGACAACGTCACCGCCTGCAAGAGCGAGTAGCGGCGCATCTGCGGCTCTTCGACACGCGGTGTCGATCCGGTCCGTGTGGGACCGGACCTCGGGCGAGTACTCCTTGTCCCGGTCCGCCCAGTCCGGCTCGTCTTCGGGGCCGGTGCGGGGATCGAAGTCCTCGGCGTACAGGTCGAGCAGGTCGATGTGTATCCGGCGTCCACCAGCACGTTCGCGGGCGCGATGGGCGGTCTGGGCGGTGAGGGAGTCGCCGCGGGGGTGGGCGAGGACCAGCAGAGCGTGCTGTGCCACGGCCGTCACCCGTCCAGCCGGACGAGCATCTTGCCGGTGTTGGCGCCGCGCATCATACCGAGGAAGGCGGCCGGGGCCCGGTCGATGCCCTCGAACACGGTGTGTTCCGTGCGCAGCGTGCCGTCGGCGAGCCAGCCCGCAGCGCGCCCGATCCACTCGGGGAAGAGGTGGAAGTAGCTGCTGACCAGCATGCCGCGCAGGTTCAGCTCCTTGGCTGCTGCCTGGAAGAGGTTGTCGGGTCCGGCGGCCGGCTCGGTGGCGTTGTAGTCGCCGATGGCGCCGACCAGTGCGATCCGGCCACCGGTGCGCATCGCGCCGATGGCTGCCCGCAGGTGGCCGCCGCCCACGCTGTCGAGGTATACGTCGACGCCCTCCGGCGCGGCCTGGGCCAGTTGTTCCTCCAACGAGCCCGCGCGGTAGTCGATGGCAGCGTCGTACCCGAAGTCCGTCACCAGCTTCTTCGTCTTCTCGGGCCCGCCGGCCGAACCGATCACCTTGGACGCCCCGAGCTTGCGGGCCAGCTGTCCCGCGACGCTGCCCACCGCCCCGGCGGCGGCGGAGATGAACACCACGTCGCCTTCACGCACCGGTGCCACCTCGGTCAGCGCCGCGTAGGCGGTCAGGCCGGTGGTGCCCAGGGCGCCCAGGTACGCCTGTGCCGGAGCCAGGTCGGTGTCGATGACGGTCGCGGCGGCGGCGTCCAGCACGGCGTACTCACGCCAGCCCAGGAAGTGGGAGACGGTCGCGCCGACCGGCACGGCGTCGGACCGCGAGGCGACCACCACGCCTACCGCACTGCCCTCCAGCGCGGCGCCGAGGGGGAAGGGCGGGATGTACGACGGCACGTCGTCCATACGGCCGCGCATGTACGGGTCCACCGACATCCAGGTGTTGCGGACGACGATCTCGCCCTCGGCCGGTTCCGGCACGTCGGTGCGGACCAGGTCAAAGCTGCCCGCAGTGGGCTCGCCGACCGGGCGCGAAGCGAGCCGGATCTCGCCGGAGACGAAGTTCGTCGTGTTCGTCGTGTTCGTCATGTTCTCGGCGTTCATTGTGGTCGCCGTGTTCACTGTGGTCGTCGGGTTCGTCAGGTTCGACATGGTGGGTTTCCTCTTCCGTTCAGTGGTGCCCTTCTCGTTCACAGGAACCACCTTGCCGAGGGCCGCGCACGAACTGCTGACGGTCCACGCACGGGCACGCATGGGCCACGCACGGGCCGGAACAGGGCGGGCGCTAGCGTGGCGCCATGCGTTTCGAAGTGCTGGGCCCGCTGCAGGTCCGTACCGACGAGGGGGCCCCGGTCACGGTGCGCGTCTCGCCCGTCGACGGCACCGGGTCCACTACACCGAGCTGGCCGAGCGGTCGGAGCCGTGGCTGTACGGCCCCGACCAGCGCCGATGGCTGCGACGGCTCGACAGCGACAGCGCCAACCTGCGCTCCGCACTCGCCGACGCGGCAGCGGGACCCGACGCGGACGGCAGCGCCGACGGTGCCGCCGACCTGGCGGTGCGCCAGGTCAACGCGCTGACCTGGTACTGGTTCCTACGCGGCCGCCTCGCCGAGGCCCGGCGGTCGTTCGACATGGCGCTGAGTTGCGGCGCCCCCGGCGACGACGTGCCCGCCCGCGACCCGCGCTCCCGTGCGGCCCGCAGCAGCGCGCTGGCCCGGCAGGCCGCGTTCACACTCCTGGCCGGCGACGACGCGCAACCGAAGCAACCGACGGACGGGGAGTACGACGAGGCAGACGCCAGGGCCCGATGGTTCCTGGCGCTCGCCCGGTGCGGGTTCGCCGACCCGTCGGTCGAAGGTCAAACCGCCGGTCTGCTGGCCGAGTTCCGCGACGGCGACGACCGCTGGGGCATGGCCGCGACGCAGAGCACCCGCGCCACCGAGGCCATGTACCGGGGCGACCTCACCGGCCTCAAGCGCCACGCCGTCGACAGCGCGGCACGCTTCGCCGAGCTCGGCGACAGGTGGGGCCAGCTGAGGGCCGCCGAACAGCTGGGCGTACTGGCCGAGATCGCCGGGGACTACGATGAGGCCGCCCGTCTGCACCGCGACGGTGTGCGCATCGCGGAGGAACTCCAGCTCTGGACGGACGTCTCGTTCCGGTTGTCCAGACTGGGCAGGATCGCGCTGCTCACCGGCGAGTACGCGTCCGCGGCGGAGCTCCACGGGCGGGCGCGGCGGCTGGCCGCCGAGCAATCCCACCGGCCCGCCGAGCAGTTCGCCGCGACCGGACTCGCCCTCGGAGCCCGCAGACAGGGCGACCTGGACGCCGCCGAGGCGCATCTGCACCCCTGGCTGGAGTGGAACCGCAGGCAGGGCGTGGATTCCGGGACGGCCCTGATCCTCGCGGAGCTCGGCTTCGTCGCCGAGCAGCACGGAGATGCCCTCCAGGCACAGGCGCTGCATCTGGAGGGCATGACCGCAGCACGCGGGACAGGCGATCCCCGGGCGGTCGCGCTCGCGCTCGAAGGGCTGGCGGGCGCGCAGGCACTCGCGGGGCGGCCCCGCCACGCCGCCCGGCTGCTCGGCACGGCCGCCACCGTACGGGAGTCGGTCGGCGCACCACTCCCCCGGGCCGAACGCGGCGACGTCGACCGCGTCACCGAGCGCGCGAGAGGAGCCCTGGGCGAGGACGCCTTCGCCACCGCTTTCCAGCACGGCCGCGGCCTGCAACCCGACGACCACCTGCGGGACTTGCCGCCGCCGGCCGCGACCGACCTGAGCACCGGAACAACACTCCGGCCTGGTCACTGACTTCACATGCCTGCTGTCGGGCAGGTCGGTGGGCAGGTACGGGCGCCGGTAGCCGCTGATGGAGACGCCGCCGCAGTGAACGGTGGGAGCGGCCCATCCCTGCGAGGCTCGGAACGCAGTTGCACCCTCGTCCGGGCAGCCCCTGTGGTAGCCACTCCCACGCGGCCGCCCAGGTGCGCGTAACGGTTCAGCGGCGATGCACAACGGGTGGCGGGCGTATGTGACCGGTACCTTGCTGTGGGGATGGCAGGGCCGGGTCGCCCGTGCAAGCGCGGGTGGATCAACCGGGCGGTGGCAGACGCTGCTGGCCTCGTACCGCACGCGACAGCTGCCTGAGCGGTGCCCTCACTCGCACGGCCAGACAGCCCCTCGTAAACCTACGGAACGGTGGGCACCGCCCCCACCCTGCGGCTCGCCCGGCTAGGCGCGGCAGCGCAGCATCTCCAGTGGCGGGTTGGCGAGAAGGTCCGCCCAGAAGTCCTCGCCGAACTAACGGATGCCCGCTTCGGACACCTGCAGCGGGACCCATTCCACCCCACTGAAACCGGCCGCCCCTGTCGAGTTGTGCTTCACGACGACCACTCGCCGCATGCCCGCACGCCCCGGTGTTCGATCCAGATCGCATCAAGAGCGCACCAGGAACGGAGCACATGACGCAGCTCACAGGGAAAGGGTGACAGGACGTTGTCGCGGGGAGCTGCGAATGTCGGCGGCATGACGATCACAGATGAGGACTGCCTGCCCGAGACCCTGGCGTTCAACGAGCAATTCGAGGCTGCCGCCGCAGGCCGTCCAGCTCGAGGGAAGGCGCCGAGTGCAGCCACGCTGGCGCTCCTGCGGGGCAACCGGCTCGGCGGTGACACGCCACCGGTAAGACTGCCGTACGGCCGGGACCGCGTCGTTGAGGGCGGACTGAAGGTGCGGGTCTTCGTGCCGGACCATGTCGACGGCGTGTACCTGCACATCCACGGCGGCGGCTGGGTGTTCGGGTCCGCCGATGGGCAGGACGAGCGGCTCTGGCGGCTCGCCGAGCAGGCACGGCTGGCCGTGGTGAGCGTGGAGTACCGTCTCGCGCCGGAACACCCCTTCCCCGCCGGGCCCGACGACTGCGAAGCGGCTGCCCGGTGGCTGGTGGAGCACGCTGAGGCCGAGTTCGGTACGGAACGGCTGCTGATCGGCGGTGAATCGGCCGGTGCCCACCTCAGCGTCGTGACGCTGCTGCGTCTTCGCGACCGGCATGGCATCACCGGCGCGTTCCGGGCGGCTCACCTGCTCTTCGGCCCCTACGACCTGTCGATGACACCAAGCCAGCGGTTGTTCGGCTCCCGGCAGCTGCTGAGCAACACCGACTCGATGCGGAGCAGTTGTGAGCTGTTCACGCCAGGGTTGGGGCCGGAGCAGCGCCGCGATCCCGAGGTGTCGCCCCTGTTCGCGAGCCTGACCGGGCTGCCGCCCGCCCGGATCGTCGTCGGCACCGAGGATCCGCTGCTGGACGACTCGCTGTTCCTGGCCCAACGGTGGCAGGCGACGGGTGCGCCCGTGGAGCTCGGCGTCGTCGCCGGCGCGATGCACGGGTTCACCCTGTTCCCCCTGACCATCACCGAGCGGGAACTGCGCCGCCAGCGGGACTTCCTGGCCACCGCGTGACGGTAGCGTCAGCGGCATGAACCGAACTGCCCGGCTGTACGCGCTGGTGGAAGAGTTGCGCGCGGCGGCGCCGCGGCCGTTGACGGTCGCGGCGCTCGCCACGCGGTTCGACGTCAGCACGCGCACGGTGCAGCGTGACCTGCAAACCCTGATGGAGACCGGTGTCCCGGTGCGCTCCATACCCGGGCGAGGCGGCGGCTGGTCGATCGACCCGCAGATGACCCTGCCCCCGATCCACCTCACCGCCGACGAAGCCTCGGCACTGACCGCCGCGCTCGCCGCCGCCGACGCCTCCACCCCCTACGCCGACGCTGCCCGCACCGCAGCCCAGAAGATCACAGCCTCGATGACCGGCCCCGCCTCGGCGGCGGCCCAACAACTCGCCGCACAGATCGTTACCCTGCCCGCACGAACCGACTCCACCATCCGTTCAGCGGTGGAGCAGGCCCTCGCCGACAACATGGTGCTACGACTGTCCTACAGCGACGCGGCAGGACACGAAAGCGACCGCGTCGTGGAACCAGCCGGACTGCTCACCGCCGACGGCCGCTGGTACCTCATCGCCTGGTGCCGCACCCGCCGGGCCGGCCGGGGCTTCCGGCTGGACCGGATCGCGGCAGCGGCTCCCACTGGCGAAGAAGCCCAAACCCATGACCTGACCGAACTACTACTCGGCTCGGCCGCCGCCAGTGCGGTGCGACCCGCGGCGCTGGCCTCGCTCACACCCCGACCATGAGAATCCGAAGGCGAGGAGGTGCAGCAGCCTTCTGAGCAGGCACCGTGTAGGAGTACGAGTGCAATGCGGCGGGGGCTGGGGCAGATGCGCCAGGGGCCGGCGCGGTCGTCTGCGGCCAGGGCCTGTTACGCAGGCGGATATTGACGCTCCGTGCCGTTACCTGGGAGGTAATCGCGCCGATCTGTCGGCGCTGGCGAGAATGCTGATCTCGCCGCGTCAGTCGGACGCGGATGTCGGATCGGAGTGATGAGTCGTGTCCATAGCCGCACCCGCAACCACCCGCACTGTCGTGGAGGAACTCTTGCGCCGGATCGGCGAGGGCGATCCCGCGCGCATCGCTGAGATGTATGCCGAGCGGGGCGACTGGAAGCTGGACTGGCCGGAGGCCGAGCACGGCCGTACCGCCACCCCATGGATACGTCACCGCTCCACCCGCGCCGATGCCGCCGCCCACTACCGCGAGCTTGCCGAGCACCATGTGCCTGGGCAGGCAGCGACCGAGGTCGAGCGTATCCTCGTCGATGGCCGCGACGCAGTCGTACTCGGCGAGATCCGTCAGACCGCCCGCTCCACCGGACGTGCTTACCGCGCTCGGTTCGCTTTGCACCTCACCGTCGAAGACGGCCTTGTCACCCGGCACCATGTCTACGAAGACAGCCTTGCCGTCGCCCAGGCGTTCGACACGAGGGGAACCGAATGAGACTTGCCGAGATATCCGTGAAGTTCACGGTCACAGCCACTCGTTGAGGACTGCGATCAGCACGGCCACCTCGTAGCGAACAGCAAGTTCGTCGTAACTGGTGGCAACAGCCCGGCGGCCCTTGAGCCGGTTGATCCCGGACTCGACCGCATGGCGTTCGCGGTAGTCGGTCGGTCGGACTTCGGCGGTCGACCACCAGCTGGGTCGCTGGACGTGCCGGTGCAGCCGGCTCGGCCCGTCGTAGTCGCGCTCCAGCAGCTCTCCGGGAACTACTACGTACGCGTGATCGGCCAGTGAGTCAGTTGCGGCCGAGCGGTGCGCCGTGCCAGCGCCAGTTGGTCCGGCGGGGGCGATCAGGTGTCTCGATGCGTCCGGTGGCCCACAGAAGAGTCGACCATGGGGTGTCGATGACGGAGACGTCGGGAAACAGGCGCGCGAGGACTCGCTCACTCAGATCCTGCGGGGGCTCCGAGAAGCGGCTCAGACTCTGGGCGATGTCGTGGGTATGGACGAGGGTCTCGACGATACCCATCGCTGCGAAGCCCTCGGGGTCGGACGCGCCGAAGACGTGCGGGGCCAAGGTGGTTGCGTCGGCGGTGTCGACGATGGCCGCGAGCAGTCCGCCGCAGGCCTCCACGACGGTCAGGAGTCCCCGGGGTCCTGCCTCGCGGTCCCCGAAGATGACGTTGGCCGGGCCGTCCGGTCGATCGCTGGAGATACGCAGCGGGACGCGCGGTACGGCGATGGGCTGCGCGAGTCCGAACCGCAGCGCGTACGTGAGCAGGTCGTCCGCGAGGTGCTCAAGGGTTTCCCAGCACGTCCACTCCAAGCCGCCGGCCCGGTCGTGCCATTGGGCAGCGGGGACGCCTTCGAGGACGTCGACGCAGTAGGCAACGGCCTGGCGCACGTGCTGCCCGCTCACCGGCATGTGCGGTTCCCCGAGTTGTGGCATGCGAGGAGCTTACAAGGCCGGAGCGATGCGATCGGCTTGGCATATTCCATTGCGTTGACCACCGCGGCCAGTTGGACGCCGGGCTGCGTCGGCCTCCGACGCAACAAGTCGTACGAGGTGCCAACACGGGCATCATCCGCCACCAGCTTCCGCGATCCCGATTCGGCCCGAACTCGGTCAGCAATCCGGAGAGTTGTTCAGCCGGGAGTCTTCGGTCTCACCTGTCGCTCGTTCCGCATCAGTGAGTTGTGCGGCACTTTCCTGAGGCCGGCCGCCTCAGGCCTCGGGGACTTGAGTCATGCCGATCCGAGACATCAGGACCGCCGGAGATCGAACCTCGTGACCGAATCCTCCGCCATCACCCTCTTCGGGGCGCGGGCGCCACGCAAGCCACCCGCCCCCTCCACATCTCCCGCCAGCACAACCCGGACACCGGGAGCCGCCGTAGTCAGCGCGAGCGCCACCGACCGGCATCCCTGAACACCTCCCGTCAGCCCTGCCCCCCCCGGTCCCGCGAATCCATAGGTCAACAGGTCGACAGGTCAACTGCGGGCCGGCGGCGACCACCCCTGCGCGCGGAGCCGTTCGAAACCGTCCAGCAGCAGATCCAGCGCGAACTCGAACTCGAACTGGTCGTCACAGCCCCCGCCCACCACGGAATCCCCCTCGTGCGCGGCCGCCGCCGCCAGCTCCGCGATGCGCGGGTAGCGCTCCGCCAGCGCGGGGTCCGGGGGCTCGGCTCCCCCTGAAGCGTCGAACAACTCCTGGCTGAACCCCAGCAGACGGCTCCCCATCGCGTGCATCACGTGGTGCGTGAGGTCGACGGAGAGTCCGCCGTCCCGGAACACCCCGATCATCGAGTCCAGGTACTCCAGTACCGCCGGGGTCGGGCCGGTCCGCGACTCGATCACGCGGTACGCCCAGCGGTGACGCAGCAGGGTCCTCCGGGCGGAGAGGATTCGCTGCCGCACCACGCCCCGCCAGTCGGAGCCCGGCGTCGGGGGGTCGATCTCGCCGACGACGGCGTCCACCATGCCGTCGAGGAGCTGCTCCTTGTTGGCCACGTGCTTGTAGAGCGCCATCGGTACGACATCCAGCTCCTGCGCGAGCCTGCGCATGCTGAGCGACTCGATCCCGCTCTCGTCGGCGAGCGCGACGGCGGCGCGCAGGACCCGTTCCCGGTTCAGTCGCGTCATCCAAGGCCTCCCTTTCCCCTTGACGAGTGTACGGCGTACACCTATGGTCCCAGCAAGGTGTACGCCGTACACCTCTTCCTGGGAGGGACCGCAGATGAGCTCGGACACAGGCACGACAGACACCGCAGGCCACGTAGGCACCGCAGTCAATGCAGAAAGAAGGACGGCGGTTGTCGCCGGGGTGCTGTTCCTGGTGACCGAGGTCGCCGCCATCGCGGGAGCCGCCCTTTACCGCCCCCTGCTCGGCGGCGGGTCAGGGGCCGACAACGGGGCGCTGATCGGGGCGTGGTGCGAGCTGGTCCTGGTCGCCGCCATCGTCGGCACCGGCGTGACACTGTTCCCGGTCGTCAAGCGGTGGGGCGAGGGGCTCGCGCTCGGGTACCTCTGCGCCCGCCTCCTGGAGGCCGCTGTCATCCTCCTCGGCATCGTCGCCGTACTGGCTCTCACCACCGTGCGACGGGAGGCGGCACAGCCGGGCGCGGCCGCCGCCGACGCCGCTCTGGTCGCCGTGCACGACTGGACGTTCCTGGTCGGCCCCAACATCGCCCTCGGGTTGAACACAGCCCTGCTGGCCTGGCTGATGTACCGCTCACGGCTCGTGCCCAGACCCATCGCCGTACTCGGCCTGGTCGGCGGCCCGCTGATCTGCACTTCGGCCGCCGCCGTGATGTTCGGGCTCTACGCGCAGCTCTCCGTGCCCGGGTCGTTGGCCGCGCTCCCGGTCTTCGCGTGGGAGGTGGCTCTCGCCGTACGGCTCATCGTCCGGGGGTTCGGGCGCACACGTGGAAGTGACTGATCCGCCAGGCGTGCGCCGGAGAAGTCGGAGCGCGCCGCGCCGCCTGATCTTCCCCTACGGCGACGCTGGACACTCGTCCATGTATTCTGGACACCTGTCCATGAAATGTGAGAGGTGAGTACACCGATGGAGACGACCGCGACGGTGCTGGTCGGCCTGGTGGCCGTGCTGCACGCGTACATCCTGGTTCTGGAGATGTTCCTGTGGGAGAAGAAGCCGGGCCGCGAGCTCTCCGGCTTCGACGCCGCCATGGCCCGTGCCACCGCCCCGCTCGCCGCGAACCAGGGTCTCTACAACGGCTTCCTGGCGGCCGGGCTGGTCTGGGGTCTGATCGCCGGGAATCCGACCGGGTTCCGGGTCCAGGTCTTCTTCCTCGCCTGTGTGGTGGTCGCCGGGCTGTACGGGGGCTTCACCGCCAACCGCCGCATCCTGATCGCCCAGGCGCTGCCCGGCGCACTCGCGCTCGGCGCCGTCCTGCTCGCACGGTGACCGCGGTGCACGAAGATCCCCGTGCGGCACGGACCCGGGCCAAGCTGCGCCAGGCGCTGCTGGAGGAGTGCTCCAGTCGCCCGCTGGCGGAGGTCAGTGTCGCCGCGCTGGTGCGCAGGGCGAAGGTCGGCCGCGCCACGTTCTACCTCCACTACGCCGATCTGGAGGCGCTCGCCGTCGACGCCTGCGCCGATGTCGTCCGCGAGGCTGTGGACGCCCTGCACGCCTGGCGCGGCACACCCGACCCCGTCACCCCGCCGCCCGCCCTGCTCGCCTTCTTCGACCGTCTCACCCCGCACGCCGGGCTCTACCGCGAACTCCTGAGCCCGGGCGGTGGCGGTCCGCTCGGCCGCACACTCCATGAGGACCTGCGGGCCCGCAGTCGCACCGAACGCGCCCTGGCCGGTGCGCCTGAGCCCGACTTGGTCGCCTCGGCCGTCGCCGCGACCTTCGCCGGGGTGCTCGCCGACTGGCTGCACGGCCTCATCGAGGCCACTCCCGCCGGAATCGCGCAGCGGGTCTGGCGTCTGCTCGTCAACCTGCACCGCACCCCCCTGGCCTGACGAGCCGATCTGCCCCGCCCCGCGAGCGACAGCCGATCAGGAGCACGGCCGCGGGGCACCGGCCCATCTCGCCTACGCGCCACAGCGCGCAGTTCCACCGTTCGCGCGGGTCCCTGTGCCCCTCGGGCACACTTCACTCCCCCGCTTCTTCTCGGTGGCGGGTGGAATGCCCAGGCACACAAGGGAGTTGAGTACGTCATGACTCAAGGTCCAGCACCCCGCACCCTGTCCGACGATGCCCTCTCCGAACTGCTGAGCACTCAGCAGTTCGGCACCCTCGCCACCAACAAGAGCAGTGGCCATCCTCATCTCACCACCATGCTCTACACCTGGGACGCCGAAGCGCGCATCGTACGGTTCTCCACCACCGCCGACCGCATCAAGGTCAAGCAGCTCCGGCGTGACCGGCGCGCGGCCGTGCATGTTCCGGGTGCCGATGTATGGTCGTTCGCCGTGGCCGAGGGCGAGGCCGAGGTCTCCGAGATCACGACCACACCAGGTGACGCGACCGGGCGAGAGCTGCTCGCGATGGTGCCGGAGGCCGCGAAGCCGCAGGATGAAGATGCGTTCTTGGAGCAGTTGGTCGCCGAGCGCCGGGTGGTCATCCGGCTGAAGGTGTCTCGGTTGTACGGGACGGCACTCGACATCAACGGCTGAGACCGGCCACCCGGTCACCGTCACAGCCGTTCGTCCTCACCGGCCACCACCGGTCCGGAGTCCCATGGCCAGCATGCCGGCGGGTCCGCGTTGCCGGTAGCGGTCGATGAGGCCCTCGATCAGCCAGGCCGTCGCCGGGCTGTCCGGTGTGTAGATCCACAGCTTGGTATCGGGGGCGGAGGCCGTCGCGAAGCTGGACGCGGTCACCGTGATCCTGTCACCGTCGACGGTGAAGAAGGACTTGCTGCGCGGGGTCGGCGAGGCGACCTCCTGCCTGGCCCACATCGCGGCGAAACGCGGGCTCGCAGCGGAGAGTTGGCGGAGGAACTCGGTCCAGCGAGGATCGTTGACGCGGTGGCCGAACTCGGCCCGTAGTTGAGCGACCATGAAGGAGACCTCGCGTTCCCAGTCGACGAGTGGCTGCACGTGCTCGTCCGTGGTGAACAGGTGCCACAGCACATTGCGCTCGGAGTCCGGCAGCAGCGCCATGGCCGGGTCGAGCGCCGCGTATGCCTCGTTGAAGGCGAGGACGTCGTAGCGGGTCGTCGTGATGGTCGCCGGGAGCGGGGTCAAGGCGTCCAGGATGACCTGGTTCTCCGTCGGCTGCGGATACGTCGACGCGCTCAATGGTGCGCTGGGGCTCTCGACGAGCCGGTAGAGGTGGTTGTGCTCGGTCGAGTCCAGCCGCAGGGTCCTGGCGATCGCGTCGAGCACTTGGACGCTCGGGTTGATGGGCCGCCCCTGCTCCAGCCAGGTGTACCAGACCACCCCGACCCCGGCGAGCTCTGCGACCTCCTCTCGGCGCAGTCCGGGCGTGCGACGGCGTCCTCTGTTCGGCAGGCCGGCCTCTTCCGGGGTGATGCGTTCACGGCGAGCCCTCAAGAAGGCGGCCAGTTCGGTACGTCGCGGGGCATGGGAGTCGATCAGCGTCACCGCACCATCTTGCGGGGCGAAGCCGAGGTATGACCAGGTACCCGCTGGTACCAGGATGAAGGGTTATCTGGTACCCCTCTACGACTCTGCGGATCATCGGGCCATGAGCGAAACAGAACTTGGGCAGGCCGCCACAGCTCGGCCTGGAAGCACCAGAGCACCGGGCCCCGCCGCATCCACGCACCGCGACAACAGGATGCTCGTGGTCCTGCTGGGTGCGGTGTTCATGGCTCTGCTCGACTCGACCGTCGTCAACGTCGCCACCCCGACCATCCACACCGACCTCCATGCAACCGGCTCGGCACTGCAGTGGATCGTTTCCGGCTATACGATCGCCTACGCCGCGCTGCTGGTCACCGGTGCCCGCCTCGGTGCCCGTAACGGCTTCCGTGCCGTGTTCCTGTGGGGACTGGTCACGTTCACCGCCGCCTCGCTCGCCTGCGGCCTCGCCCCGGACACGGGCGTACTCATCGGGGCCCGGGTGGTGCAGGGCGTCGGCTCGGCGATGATGATGCCTCAGGTCTACAGCCTGATCCAGCTGAAGTTCGAGGGGCCTGCCCGAGCACGCGCGCTCAGTCTGTACGCGGCGGTGATCGGGCTCGGCGTCGTGGTCGGCCAGGTTGTCGGCGGGCTGTTGGTCAGCGCGGATGTGTTCGGCACCAGCTGGCGTCCGGTGTTCCTCATCAACGTGCCGGTCGGGGTGCTGCTTGCGGTCGCCGGACTGCGCGTGCTCCCGCCCGGCAAGCCCCGAGTGGCCAAGGGCCTGGATATACCTGGCCTGATCACGTTGACCGCGGCGCTGCTCTTGCTGGTCGTACCGCTGGTGCTGGGTCATGACCAGCACTGGCCGGCCTGGACGCGGGCCTGTCTCGCCGCCTCGCCGCCGATGCTCGGCGTGTTCGTCCTGATCGAACGGGCCGTGGCACGTCGTGGCGGCGCCCCCCTGGTGCCCGGCGCGGTAGTGGGGTCTCCGGGCCTGGTGCTCAGCGCGACCACGATGTTCTTCGCCATGGCCGGGTACGCGGGATTCCTGTTCTCCTTCTCCCAACACCTGCAAACCGGGCTCGGCGAGTCCGCGACGCGCACCGGCCTCACCTTCGCACCACTGGCCATCGGTGTCGCGACGGGCAGCCTCACCTGGCAGAAGCTGCCCCCTCGTTGGCACCGGCCGTTGATCGCTGCCGCTTGCACGGTCGCGGCAGCCGGCTACCTCGGCATAGGACTCGCCATGCGCTCGGACGGCCAGGGGGGCATCGCCCTACCCGCACTGCAGTTGGTGTGCGGACTGGGCATGGGCTACCTCACCAGCCCACTGCTGACCGTCGCACTTGCCCACGTCAACCCCGCCGACGCCGCGGATGCCAGCGGCCTCATGACCACCTCAGCCCAGGTCGCGCAGGTAGTCGGCATCGCGACCTACGGCAGTGTGTACGTGTCCGGCGCGGACCGGCACATGGCGCACTCCTCGGCACACGCCATCCAAGAGACCACACTGCTCGTAGCCGGAGGCCTCTTGGCCAGCGCCCTGACGGCACTGCTGCTGGCGCACAGGGCCCGCCGCCATCACCGACTGAGTCAAACAGGCTGAAAAGTCAGCGGCGTTGGACCCTCTCTCACGCATCATGCCAGCCGCGTGGCCTGCATCCGGAGTGGCCGTGCACCTCGCCTCCGCGTACGTGCTCGCGCCATTCCCGCCCAAGAAATCCGCGCCGGAGTATTGCTTGAGCCACACTTGAGTCACGCGCCGAGGTGGAGGCCACCGCCCGGATCGGTGGGGAATGGGGCGAGCACGCAGTCGACGTCAAATACCCCAACTCGGCGTGAACAAACGGCAGTTGAACGATGCGCCCATGTTGACCTTACGTGGCCATGCCACATAGCATCACGCCGAAAGCTATTGGCTGAGAGGAGTGCAAGATGGCACAGACTTACACCCCAGCAATCGGCACCACCACTGAACCAGCCACCTATGAATCCCTGGTCGAGGACGCGCTGCGCGAACTCGGCGCAGCCGAATCGGCCGAGGTCCTCGAACCGGTCGGTAGTGGCGAAGAAGGCCCGCTCATGGCCTGGTTCGTAGCCACCTGATCAATCCTGCAGGGCTCTTGAGAGTTCCAGCCGCGCCAGATCCCGCGGCTGGAACTCCCATGGAAACGACCACAGGCCAGGGGGAATAAGTCTTGAGCGTTGTGCAGTCGAGCCGCGAACTGCGGGATGGAGTCGATTCACTCCTCGACCGGTACGTCGGAATCTCCAACCGCGATCACTGCATCGTCGCCTTCTCCCCGGACAGCCGGGAGGCGGCCGCCTGGCTGATGGCCGGCCTGAAGCAGCGAAATGTCGGCACAAAGATCGTGGGCATGCGGCCGCTCGTGGATTACGAGTTCGCCGGACGCCTGAACTCCGCCGTATCGGAGGCCGACCCCGCCACTGGCCGGCTCATCATATTCACTCTCGAACGAGACACCATGTCTCACTTCTCGCCCCTCCTCGACGTGCTGCAACGGTTCGGCGGTGACCGGTGCATGGTGGTGCGCATCATCAGCGCGTCACGGGAGTTCTTCGAGAAGGCCCTCAACCTCGGACCGGACGAACTCAGTGCCCGCAATGCCGCACTGCTGACGCGGCTGACCAAGGCGCGTAGCGCCAGGATCCGCACGCGCGGTGGTACCGACCTCCGCATCAGCCTCGATTCCGATCGATTCGAGTGGATCAGCAATCGCGGCGTGTGGCGACCGGGCGGCTTCACCATTCTTCCGGCGGGTGAGATTGCCACGTACCCCGCCAGGATCGACGGGCGCCTGGTAGCGGACGGCGCGCTCAATTGCAACGTCATCACTCGGATCGACACCAGGCTGGCGGCTCACCCGTTGACGGTCGACATTGAAGACGGGCGCGCCACAGGCTTCACGTGCGTCGATGACGATGTCCGTGAGTTGGTGGACCTCTGCTTCAAGCAGCCGCACGGCACCCGAGTGGGCGAGCTGGGCTTCGGAACGAACTCGGGAATCGACCAGTTCATCTCGGCCAACTCCCATATCAATGAACGGCGAGTCGGCGTACACATCGGATTCGGACAGCACAATCAGGACCGTTCCGTGGTCGGGTACGAGGAGAAGGTGCATCTCGACCTCATTACCGATGGCGCGGAGCTTCTTCTTGACGAGGAGGCAGTACCTATCGACCTGGACGACATCCGGTTGGTCGGGGACGAGCACCCGGCGCTGGTGAGGGACGAGGACATCACGGGCGACTGCTGCGGGTTCGGCTACGGCCAGTTGACCGATCCTGCTACGGCGGCTCCGATCGGCTGAGCATGCCTATCCTGAGCAAAGTGCCTGCCTCGCGTATGGCCAACAGCGCCATGGGACTGCGCGACTTCCGGTTCCTCTGGGCCGGGCAAGCGGTCAGTGCCGTGGGAGACCAGCTTTTCACCGTAGCCGTGTCCCTCCGGGTGATCGAGGTCGGCGGTGATGCCAGCGACGTCGGGCTGGTGATCGGCGGCCGAATGCTCGCCATGGTCCTGTTCGTGCTCGTCGGCGGTGTCTGGGCAGATCGTGTGCCGCGGCGAAGGGCGATGATCGTCGCTGATGGATTCCGGCTGGCGGCCATCACCGTCGTCGTGCTGGGAGCGTTCGACACGGCAACACTTCCGCTCGCCGTCATGACCTTCCTCGTGGGCAGCGGTGAGGCATTCTTCCGCCCCGCATATGGCGGTCTGGTGCCTTCGGTCGTCCCCGAGGAGCGGTTGCTCAGCGCGAATGTATGGCGAGGAGGCATGGAGAGCGCCGCAGCTGTGGTGGGGCCGGCGCTTGGCGGGCTGCTGGTGGCCACCGCCGGGACCCGGTTGGCTTTCGCCATCAACGGGGCCACGTTCGCGGTCAGTTTGGTGTGCGTCCTCGCGGTCGCCGAACCGCCGATGCAACGGCTGGGGCCCCGCTCCTCCATCGTCCGCGAGAGTCGAGAAGGACTGGCCGCGGTGCGCCGCGTTCGCTGGACGTCAGCCGTTCTCGTGATGACCGCGGTGCAGACCATGTTCGTCGTCGCGCCTCACATGGTGCTGCTGCCAGTCATCACGCAGGAAAAGTTCGGGGGGCCCTCGGCCTACGGTCTGGTGCTCGCCGCGTTCAGCCTCAGCGGCCTCGTCGGCACGATCGTCATCGGGCGGATTCAGTTGAGGCGCCCCGGAACGAGTGCGATCGTCTTCAACGCGCTCTTCGCCACCGTTCCACTCGTATTGCTCACCCCGTTCTCCTTGGGGTGGGTGATGGGCGGATACATCATCGCAGGACTCGCGATGATGCCCTTCAACGCCCTCTTGCACACCGCGCTGCAGCGCCAGTTCTCCCCGTCACTTCTCGGCCGGGTGACCGCGGTCGACTCGCTGTGCAGCCTTGCTTTGCTGCCGATCGGCCTCGCGAGCGCCGGGCCACTGGCGGACGCGCTGGGCCGTACGGCAGTACTCGGCGTCGCCGCGGCCGTACAACTCACCGCCGCAGCACTGGTGCTGGCCGTGCCCGGAGTACGCGATTTCCATCAGGACGAACGGTCGGTATCGAGAATTCGGAGGTAGAAGATGGCGCTGGAAGAAGTTCTTGATGACCCGTCGATGCTGGCATCCATTCGGGACAGGAAGCCGCACGTCAGCCGGAGTCTGGGCAAGCTGGACCATGTGTTCTCGACGGAGATTGCGCAGACACTCCTCTTTGATCGAGGACTGCGCGCCCCCTACATCAGGCTATGGCGCCAGGGTCAGGACATCGGCGTCCGGGACGCCACCAGGACCAAGGGCGGATCCGACGAGCGCAGGGTACTGTCCGGGCTCGTGGATCCTCAGTACGCGGTGTCCGAGATACGGGCCGGAGCGACGCTCGTCTTTCAGGCGATGTCCACGTACTGCCCCGAGGTGGCATCATTCTGCTCGGACCTGGCCGAAGACGTCGGCTGTCCCGTCGCCGCCAATGCCTTCCTGACTCCGCCACACGCACAGGGTGCGCCGGTGCACTACGACATGGCGAGCGTCTTCATACGGCAGTTGGCGGGCTCCAAGACATGGCGTCTTCATGAACCGCCGGGAACCTGGCCCATCAGGCGCTCGAAGCCGGGCGACAAGCCGAAAACACCGCTGGCTCATGAAATCACTCTCCATCCCGGTGACTGCCTCTATCTGCCGCGTGGTTACTACCATGAGGGGATCACGGGAGAAGACGGATCCGTTCACATCACGTTCTCCGACGGAGTGGAGGATCATTGGGTGGAGGTCCTGCATGATGTGCTGGACCTGGTGGCCGAGCGGACCGAATCGCTGCGAGGCCGCTTGCCTGGCAGGGCCGAGGCGTTGAACGGCCAATCGAGGGAAGTTTGGCAATCGGTCCGGGAGGATGTGATTCGCGCGCTGGATGGTCTGGGCGACGAGATGATATCCGCACTGATTGTGCGGCGTCTTCAGGCACGCGAAGAAGAACTTTCGAGGTCGGAACCGGCCCGGCTTGCCGAGATTCTGTCAGTGGAGTCGAAACCAGGTGACGTGTAATGGGAACCGGCCGGGACGAAGCAATCCGGGTCGGGATAACTTCAACTGGCACCATGAGCTTGGTCCGCAGCCACCACAGGGCAGTCCTCCGAAACCTCAAGCCACATCTTGAGGATGGGCATGAGCCCTCCTGCCTGCACCCCGGCCTGGTGTGGGAGGCAGCGCAGACATCCGCCGCGGTGGACACCGAGCGCATCGCGGACCTGATCCGCAGCTTGGACACCGCGGGTCTCATGCCTCCGCTTGAGCACCTCGCACTGGATGCACCCTTGTGCCCCGACTGGTGCCGATGGGGCATCCATCAACTCCTGACAGACATTCAGCGCACACGTG
Source organism: Streptomyces sp. NPDC031265 (assembly GCF_055570295.1). Taxonomy (NCBI): domain Bacteria; kingdom Bacillati; phylum Actinomycetota; class Actinomycetes; order Kitasatosporales; family Streptomycetaceae; genus Streptomyces; species Streptomyces sp. NPDC031265. Next base: position 6,295 of record NZ_JBVIHM010000027.1, on the reverse strand, counting down.
GCACAGATGACACCGAATTCAGCGCGCCACACATGAAAGAGGGAATTGCACGCCTGGAAGGCGCCCGGGAGACCCTGCGAAGAGTGTGGCCGGAAGCCGCCCTGGAAATGGATCTACTGATCCGCGCCATCGTGTACGTGCAGGGTGGCGCCTTCCGTTCCGGCACGCTTCGACAGACCTTCGGGGCCATCTACCTCGGTACGGCCAGCGTCGAAAGTACTCCTGCCGCTTTCGAGGCGCTCCTGCACGAAACCGGCCACCATGCCCTCTACCTGCGCAACCACTTCGAGACGTTCGTGACGAACGGTGACGCCATGGTCAGCCACGCACTGCGTCCCGATCCACGACCAGTCGCTGGTGCCGTGCACGCTGCACATGTCCTGGCACGCATGACGTACGGGCTCGCCCGCTGGGCGGGCGAGCCGGCAGCGCCGCCCGAGGTCTCCGAGCGCCGCGACGAAGCCCTGCGACGTCTCAAGGAAACCATCGCGGCACTGGACCCGGTCGCCGAGTGGACGGAGAGGGGCCGGTTGTACTTCGACGATCTGCTCAAGTGGGAACAGGAACTGACGGGTACTCACCCAAGCTGATAACGGTGGCACCCGCCCCGGTCCGCCCACCTGAGAGGGGGCCGGACCGGGGGCCTTCCTCTTCGTTTCGGATTCGCCAACAGCGTCGGCCTTGGGGCCGGGCGAGGGCGCCCTGACCGCCCGGCCCGGGCCGCACTGGGCCCTGCCACCGCGCACGGCGGGCCGCGTGTGCGCTGCGCAGGCCGTGGCCGACCTGGTGACGTTGGGGCAGGAAAGGCTGAGGCAGATGCCGAACCGGACGCCGTGAGTGATCCTCAGCGCGGACACCACCCCCGGACACCTCCGGGCCGGTCCACGTGATGGAGTGCACCCCGTGCCTCGACACCTCTCCCGGACTCCGACACGAGGGATGGGACCGAGAGTGGGCGAACCGGCACACAGCACGGCACAGGGCGGAGAGCGCCAAGCTCAGTCCACGACCGGGCCGGCTGCGGAGAAGCGCCGGCCCCAGGGCCTTTGGTGGCCGCAGTCCAGGAGCGTGCCGTCGGCATCAACCGCTGTGTAGCCGACCAGCACTTGGGCGGGGTCTCCGTCCTCGTAGAGCCACAAGGTGATGCGGTCCTTCGAAACGGAGGCCTCGAACCAGACGTCGATGCCTGAGGACTCCGGTCCCACGGTGAAGACCTCTCCAGGCTTCAGCCAGTAGTCCTCGCCCAGCGGCTCGATGAAGAGGCAGAGGTCGCTCTTGCCCGCGTTGCCCACAGGAATCTTGCTGCGTCCCACAAGTCCCCCAAAGATCGCCGTTTCACTCCACAGGCTGACCGCGGCGGTCTCCCGTGCTGCCCTCTCCCGAAAAACCGCAGGCAGTAGGGCACGCCGAGCCCCCTCGGAGCACCTGTTGATGCCACGCTCGCCCGTCGTCCAACGCGTCGCGGTGTGGTCGCTCTGCGGGCAGACTCCCTGCCCGCCCCGGCCCTCCTGGAACGCCCGCTACTCCGCTCACCCAGCACGTGATACGACCTCTGGCGCGCCCGGATTCGCTGGAGAGGCGCCCGTCGCTGACGGGCGAGCGCAGCAGTGCCAACCGTGCATCTACTTCCGACCGTGCGTCTACGTGAGTGTCGTGAGGCAGAACTGCACGAGCCCGGAGTCCACGTCCAGGATGATCCGCTTCATCTCCGTCCACGGCGGGTGGAAGCTCTTGCCCCACTCGATGGTGAAGCCCAGGATCTTGCCCTTGTGGGGGTCGACGATGTGCCGGGAGTAGGCGTAGTCGTCGCTGGTGCCGCTGGTCGGGTACAGATGGAAGGCCGACATCGGGTTGTAGGCACGGCCGCGTACGCCGTGCAGGCCCTTGCAGAACTGCTCGGCGAGTACGGTGCTGTCGTCGGAGTCGCCCTTCGGGATGAACTCCGCGTACGCCAGGTCGCCGGCCACTCCGCGCTTGCCGTCGAAGGTGGTGTTGCGGAAGTTCTTGGCCGGGTCGAGCGACTGGTTCTCGTCGTCGCCCCACACGAAGAGCATGTCCTCGGAGTAGCTGTGCACATCGACGAACCAGCGGGTCCGCGGGAAGGTGTCGAGCAGCCAGCGGACGTTGCGGGTCTCGGGTTCCGAGAAGGGGCTGGGGCCCTGGTACACCTGGATGTCGCCCGGGTCGTCGGAGACCTGCACTCCGGCGGTCGGGTCGAAGGCGGTGGCGAAGTCGAAGAGGAAGTCGTAGTTGCGGTTGATGTCGACGCCGATACGGGCGGGGTCACCACCGGAGTTGGCCGGGTTGCGGTTCTTGCGCCACATCGCGTCGACGGTCTGGCTGTAGTGGCGGCCGTCGGGGTTGACGAGCGGGAAGACGACGACGTCGAGGTTGTCGAGGACGCTCCGTACCTGGGCGGCGGTGTAGGTCCTGCCGCCGTAGGCGAGCCCGGCACCGTCGGCACCGGCCTCCAGGAGGTCGGCAGCGAGGTGCACGAGGATCTCGCAGCTGCCCCATTCGCGGGCGTGCACGCCGCCGATGAGGACGACGCTGTCGTGGGTACCGGCGGGGCCGGTGCCGATCCGCAGGGCGTGACCGGCCCGGCCCTCCACGGACGGCTCGGGCAGGTCGATGAGGTCGCAGGCGGACGGGAAGGCGGTGGCCAGGCTGGTCACGGCGGACTCGACCTCGGTGGTGTTCAAGTACGACATGGTGTCCCTCCTGGGCGGCCTGCTAGGCGTCCTTCACCTTGAGGGCGAGCCCGTGCGGGACCGCGTCGTCGGGGGCGAACCGGTCCCCCTCGCCGACTTCGGCCTGGCGGGCTCGGCCGGTGGCCGCGGCGTCCTCGATGATGGTGACCAACACACCCTCGCGTTCGAGGGCCTCGGCCTGCTCCGGGGAGGCGTACGCCTCGATGCTGAACGTGCCGTCCTCGCCCCGGCGCGGGCGCCCCCCGACATCGGGACGGGCCTCGCGCAGGAGGGCGCGCAGGGTTTCGGCGTCCTTGGCTGTGACGCGGACGCGGAGGAGCTGATGAGCAGTGGACATGACGGCTTCTTCCGGGCGCCGTCCGGCTCACATCAGCGGTGCCGACGACGCGTGGCTGATGTAGATATATGTCCGATGTGTACCCCGTATTCCCAGGGTGCGCTTCAGCCGTAGAACGAGTCAAGCGGGGCCTCGGGCATCCCGCTCAACAGCCCGTCGAGGCCGCTGATCAGCTCCTGCTCGTCGTCGTACTCGGCGAGGCGCGGTACGAGCGCGCGCAGGCGCGGGTACTCGGTGGCGGGCAGCCGGTGCAGCCCCAGGCGCAGCATGAGGTCCGGCTCCTCAGGGTTGTCGATCACCTGTCGCTTGTCGACGAGGAGGCAGCCGATGTTCCAGGCGACGAAGGCGCGGTAGATCGTCAGTGTGGCGGCGTCGTCGAACCCGGCCCGGCCGAGTACGGCAAGGATGTGTTCGGTGAGTTGGAGCAGTGGCGTGGGGCGCTGGGCCACGGGCACGCTCAGCGGGCGGGTGGCCACCACGGGCAGGATCTCGGGGTGGTCGTGCACCACGGCGGCGAAGGCGCGGGCGATCCGCCGCAGCTCGGTCCGCCAGGCCGGGCGCCAGGCTCTGGTGCACGGTGCGGCACATCCGCTCCAGGGTGGCGCCGTCGTCGGCGTAGTTGAGCAGCCGGCGGCCTCGCGTCAACGGTGCTGGTCGCCTCTCACACCGACGGTGCCTACACGGCAGGGGAGCTACGGCAGGTACAGGAGGCCGCTCAGCGGCAGCCGTCGATGGTGCTGTGCCGGGGTATGGGTGCCGGGTTGGGCGCCGCGGTCTCGCACGAAGCGGTGAGGTGGGGCGGGGGCAGCCGCGGGGTCCAAACGCCTTCGTGGGTTCGGCCGACGGTCGGTGCGCAGGTGGAGAATGACAGGTAAGGCCAGGCAGGGCATGCTCGCACGCGCGACCGATCCTCGCGAAGTGGTCGAACAGCAGCTCGTCGCCTACAACAGCCACGATATCGACGCCTTTGCCGCCGCCTATGCCGAGGACGTCCTGGTACGTCGGCGCAACGGCAGCCGGCTGGAGGGCCGTCAGGCTCTGCGTGACTCGTACACGCCCCTGTTCCCTGTTCGCCAAAGGCCGCTGCCGGGCGGAGATCCTGGGGCGGATCAGCGAAGGCGACTGGGTGGTCGACCACGAACTCGCCCACGGCCTGGCCGACGAACCGATCCGCGTCCTGGTGGCCTATCGCGCGCGCGAAGGTCTTGTCGACCGCGTTGACTTCCTCAGCTGAACAGCAGCACGGTCCCGGACCGGCGACCGCCGAGCCCGCCCGCTCGACGTGTGCCCGAGCGGGCAAGCGGGGTGCTTTCAACGGTCGGCCCGGCCCGGACGGGAGAGCCGGAGACCGACGGTTGGTTCAACCGGCCGACTGCCCCCACTGGTAACCCACTCAGAAGGCCAGTCGGCTTGAGCCCGCAGGGCTGAGTCCGCCAGGCCGAGGCCCCTACCGGTCCGGCTGGGTGCTGACCACTTCCCGCACTGCCGCGAGGAAGTCCTCCGTGCGCGGGTGCGTGGGGTGGGCTGGGCTGGCGAGGTAGACCGTGGCGGCGGGGGCGTCTTCGAGGGGGATGAAGCGTACGCCGGGGTGGCCGTGGCTCTCCGCTGTGCCGGCGGCGCCGACGCCGAACGCGCCGCCTGTGGCGATGAGGTTCAGCCACTCGTCGACGTTGCGTACCTCGACCGTGCGGTCCGGGCGCTGCGCCGGGGGCCAGAGGTCCACCGAGGCTGTGCCGGTGTCCGGCCACAGAGTCAGAGGGAGGGGCGGGCCGGAGGTGAGCTCCGCCAGCCGCACCCGGTCGCGGGTCACGAGCGGGTGGTCGTCGGGCAGGGCGGCGACCCGGTCCTCGGTGTAGAGGGCCTCGGTGCGGATGCGCGGGTCGGCGGGGACGGTACGGAGCACCGCCACGTCGGTGTCGCCGGTTGCCAGGCCCGCAGTGCTGTTGTCCTGCCGGACCACTTCGAGCGGTGCGTGCGGGTTCTCCTGCCGCCAGGAGCGCAGCAGGGGGACGGTCTGCCGGCCGAGGACCGCGCACGTGTAGCCGAGCCGGAGCGGCCGGTCGACGGCTCGGGTGTCGGCGAGTGCCGCGTCGAGGTGGGCGAGGATGGCGCGCCCGTGGCCGAGCAGGGTCGCCCCGGCTCGGGTGAGATCCAGGTGCCGGGAGGAGCGGTCGACCAGGCGGACGCCCACGCGGGCCTCCAGTTGGGCGAGTGTGCGGGAGAGGGCGGGCTGCGTCATGTGCAGCTCGGCGGCCGCGGCAGTGACGGTGCCCGCCTCGGCGATGGCGGCCAGGGCCTTGAGGTGACGCAGTTCCACATCCATGCCTGGCAAGCATAGTCACTGCCCAGATGGCATTTCCGGGTGCGGGGCGCGATCCGTAGCGTCGGATGCGCCGGGTGGTTCGCCCGGTTCCCTCCCTGAGGCACTCCCGGGGAACTCCCCGGGGAGATCCCTGTGTTTCCGGGATTCGTTTCCAGGCATGGCAAGCATTGGATGGTGGGTTGTGAGGATTCTTCTGATCGGCGCGGGCGGCACGCTGGGCTCGGCGGTGCACAAGGCTCTCGCGGAGCGCGGCCACGAGGTGATCGGCGTGGGCCGCACGAGTGGGGACGTGGTCTGCGACGTCACCGACCCGGAGACCGTGGCCCGGCTGTATGCGCAGGCCGGTCCGCTGGACGCGGTGGCCGTCGCAGCGGGCGACGCCGTGTTCAAGCCGCTGGCCGAGCTGACCGCGGGCGACTTCGCGGCGACGTTCCGCGGCAAGGCTCTCAGCCAGCTGGAGCTGGTCCGTCAAGGTGCCCGGCATGTGGCCGCGACCGGCTCGTTCACGCTGGTCAGCGGGATCCTCACGGAGGAGCCGATCGTGGCCGGCGCCGCCGCGTCGGCGGCCAACGGCGCGGTCGAGGCGTTCGTGCGGGCCGCCGCGATCGAGCTCCCGCCGCAGCGGATCAACGCGGTGAGCCCGACGGTGGCCGAGGAGTCCCTGCCCGCCTACGGGCCGTTCTTCGCCGGTATGGAGCCCGTCCCGGCGGCACGCGTCGCGACGGCGTACGTCCGCTCGGTCGAGGGGGCGCAGACGGGGCAGATCTACCGGGTGCGCTAGGGCGTGTTTCGAAAGTAGCGTCGCCCGCCCGAAGGGCGGGCCCGGCGGCGTCTGGTGCGTGCGATCGCAAGGCGGAGGGTCGCCCCGATACTGGTTGTATCGGGGTGATCCCGACAACGCGGCGAGCGTGCGTGCCAGACGCC
>NZ_JBVIHM010000026.1:94905-109733 GCF_055570295.1 Streptomyces sp. NPDC031265 | reverse complement strand
GGCCCATTCCTCGTTCGTGAGATCTCCCCGCCCCATGGACACGTCAACGAGCTCGGAGCGAGGAAGTCACATGATCCGCCGGACAGGCCCTAGGCAGATCGCGGTGCCATCACCAGCCACTCACCAGCGCAACCCGGCAGGCACCAGCACCACGGGGGCCCGCCGCACGTCCAGCTCTACCGTCCCGCCGTCCACGTCGGGGTACTGGCGGACAGCCATCGGACACTCAAGGCACTGAACGAGAACACCGCACTCATCGCAGATCTCACGCACAGCAGTAACAGCGCCGCTCTCCCCGCACGGGGCACGGCCCGGTTGGGCGACGGCTGGCATGCAGGCAACGGTGGGCTGACTCGTGGGTATCTGACCTGCGTCTCTGGCAGCGTCAGCGGAGCATCCTGGTCGGCCATGCCATGAGGTACATAGTGTTCAGGGGGCGGTGGCAGCTGAGGACCGCGTCATAGGTGCCGCCAAGCACTTCGTAGCGGTAGGAGGCGTCGCGGCACAGATTCCCGGGCCGGGGCGACAGGAACCAGGCAGCATCAAGCGCGCCGGCAATCGCTGGATCCCTGGGCGTGCAGGGTGGACGCAGTGGCGAGCAGGGCGGGCCACAGCTGCCGCGGTGGATCCCCGGGCGTGCGGGGTGGACAGCTTGTAATTCTTCGCGACGGAGTCGATGGTCGGTGGATCCCCGGGCGTGCGGGGTGGACGAGCACTGAGCCTTCGCCAACTTGAAGTCGCAGGTCAAAGGGCTGGCGTGACCGGAGCTCGGGGTACTCATGCTGGTCGCGGGCGGAGGTCTGAGGCGTAGATCGTTCGTCAGCGGACGGCTTGCTGGTTCTCGAGGTACGCCTCGCCATCCCGGGCAGGTGCACGGAGGGGTCGGTCAGCGAGGTTCGGGCAGCACGATGTCGGCCCATCGAGGGAGGGCGGGTTCGCACCTGGGACCATGAGCACATGTCCGAGCAGTCGAACCTGATGTCAAGTCTGTGGCCGCTTGCGCCGTCCGGGGCCACCGACTGGCTGCTGGAGCTGTGCGGAGACGGCCTCACCGGATTCATGCCTCCGGCGATGCCCGACGCGGTGTGGGTGCTCAATGCCATGTACGAGCACGAACAGGGGCCGGAAGATGTGTCTTATCACGAGTACCACCAGGCACGTCTTGCCGACGGAAGCGCCCTGCCCCACATCGTTGCCGGCCTCGACGTCGACGCCGTGGCCGTCGCCACGGGAGGAGGGCTGGGCCGTGCCCAGCACCCGGGTCCCGGCTGGCGACGGCTGCGCTGGGCCGAGCTTGCCCGGCGGACTGGTGACCCGGTCGTGCCCGACGGGCTGATGCCCTCCTACCGCTGCCTTCCCTCGGCCAAGAAGGAGGGCAGCTGGCCGATGGGTGTGGTCCCGCCGACCGAGGGGAGCCTGGACCGTGAGACCTGGAACCGGCTGATCGGCATCCTCACCCACTACAGCCCCGCAGGCCCGGACACTCGCTGCCTGGCCTACTACAACCCACTGATACTCGGAGCCATCGACTTCGACAACCTTCACGTGCGTGCGGGTCGGCTCGGCGACGCCGAGATCCTCTACGATCACTCCGACGCAGATTTCAGCCCGTCCAACCTTTGGGCAGATGACCGCTCCTGGGTCCTGTGCACCGACTACGACCTGTGGGCCACCAAGGTCGCCGGGCCCCCAGCCCTCATCAACGCGTTGCTGAACGACTCTGAAATCGAGACGGTTCGTCTGCCTTGGGCGCACTGACAGCGAGTCGGCCCCCTGCCCAACTCCGAAGCCCGAGCGCATTCCGGTTCCTGCCCGCTGGGGCCGGACGGCCCTCTACGATCCTGTGCATGCTGGACCCTGAGCTGCTGGAACGGATCACCGCGCGGCGCGCGGAACTGGACGAACTCGAAGAACTGCTGGCCAAGCAGCTTGCGGAGGTGCGGGCCGAGCGGGACGAACTCGCCGTCGCCGAGCGGGTCCTTGAACGGGTGAGCGAACAGCTCGCCGGCGAACGCGCCTCGGCCGCGCCGATGCCCGGGCAAGTGGGTGGGCAGGCGGTGATGCTAATTCCGCACCGCACGTCGGGTCTGGAGGAGGCCATTCTCCCGCCGGACTACCAGCGCATCCTCGCCGCCGTGCGACAGGCCGCCGGACCGGTCATGGCTCGCGAGGTCGGCGAAGCGGTGGGAGTGGACGTCAGCGTGAAGGCCAAACTCGAACCATTGCGCGGGAAGCTGGTCAGACTCGTCGATCGCGGCTGGCTCCGGAAACTGCCCGACGGCCGGTTCACCACTCGCCTGTGACCGGGAGCGCCGCCACTCGGAGCGCCTCGGCACAGGCGTAACCGGGTTGCCCCCGGCGGCCGTTGGAATTGTGTGACGAATACCAAAGAGCGCGCCAAGGACACCTGCTCGCTTGTCTACCAGTGCCGTCTGCCGCAGGCCACCCGCACCGTCAACCACCTCGCCGATCTACTGCGACGCCATCTGAAGGCGATTCGGTCCAGGTGACGGATCCTACCGCCGGGGAAGATCGCGGTGATCGTCCTGGCCGTGCTGCGCCACGACCAGCGCCTGGCCGACATGGCCGGCGGCAACGACGTATCCGAGTCCACCGTCCGCCGCTGGCGCGACGAGCTGATCGGACTGCTCGCCGCCCAGGCGCCGCGCCTGGACCGAGCCCTGATGAAGGTCGCCAAGCAGGGCGGGGAGGTGGTCCTGATCGACGGCACCCTCATCCGCACCCAGCGTCGCACCGGGAGGGCCGACAGACGGAACTATTCCGGCAAGCACCGCAGCCATGGCCTGCATTTCCTCGCGCTGACCGATGAGAAGGGCCGCCTGATCTGGGTATCCGCCGCCCGGCCCGGCCGCACCCACGACAACACCGCCGCCCGCCACGACCACATCCTGGCCCACCTGCGCGCGGCCGGCCTCGGGGCGTTGGCCGATCTCGGCTTCCGCGGCCTGGACAACGACATCCGCGACCCCGTGATCGTCACCGGCTACGCCGCCAACCGCACCCACAAGCTCACCCCAGGCCAGAAAGATGCCAACCGCGTCCTCGCCGTCGGACGCGCACCGGTCGAGCACGGCTTCGCCCACCTCAAGAACTGGCGGATCCTCACCAAGCTCCGTAGCGACCCCGCCCGGGCCACCAAACTCCTGCGCGCTCTGCTCGTCCTGACGAACCTCGAAGTCAACCGCTGACGGATGATCTTCTCCTCAGACTCCCGCCCACGACCAGCACGAGTACCCCGAGGACCGATCACACCAGCCCTTTGACCTGGAACTTCAAGTTGGCGGCAACTCGGACTGGCTACGCACCGGCGAAACACTGTTCGGTGGATCCCCCGGGCGTGCGGGGTGGACGGCTGCGGCGCGGGCCATGCGCCGGCAGAGGGCGGTGGATCCCCGGGCGTGCGGGGTGGACACCAGCGGAAGGCCCGTAAGGCACGGGTGCGTCGGTGGATCCCCGGGCGTGCGGGGTGGACGTCTCGGCCTCCACGGCCGCCGCGAGACGCGACGGTGGATCCCCGGGCGTGCGGGGTGGACAAGGGCGAGCTGAAGGCGTCGCTGACCAACGACGGTGGATCCCCGGGCGTGCGGGGTGGGCGGGGGTTGAGTCGGGCACGTACAGGGGCGGGTCGGTGGATCCCCGGGCGTGCGGGGTGGACACTTCCTGACCTGTCCCGTTGCAGGCCCTTTGCCGTTTCTTGACTTGCAGGCAGCGGTGTCCGAGGGACGGGTGTGTCATGTCCCCGGGCGTGCGGGGTGCGGAGTCTGGCATGCGAAAACTCCGGGGCGATTCCCGGCCGGGCGGGATGAGGGAAATGTAATGGCTGCTATGGGAATTCACATGCGCGACAGGCCGGTGGCGGGGCTGTAGACGAGCCGGTGGGTGAGCCGCGTGTCGATGGCCCGGCCCTGGGGGGTGAGGAGCAGGACGGGCTGGTTCTTCAAGGCGGGTGCGTGGGGGATGGTCCACGTGGCGGGGTCCGGGAAAGCCTGTGTTCCTCGGAACCAAGACATCCGTAGGGGGACGGTGTTGAGGAGGATGTCGCGCTGCTGGTGACGGTGGGAGTCGGGGTGGATGTGGGGGTGGTAGGCGGTGAGGTCGGCGGGGGGAGTGCCTTCGGGGTCCCAGGAGCGTTCGCCGGTGGGTTGCTGGTAGAGCCCCATGATGCGGACGGTGCGTTCGCCGAGGCGGGAGAGAGCGGCGAGGTGTGGCTGATGGTCGGGATCGTCGGGGGCGCCGTGGCTGGTGCCGCTGACGAGACATTCAGCCGACGTGGCAAGAGGTGGGGTGCCGACGAAGGGGGAGAGGACGCGCTCTTCGGCCTGGGCGACTTCTTGGGCGAGGCGGGTCTGCCGATCGGCGTGGAGGCTATGCAGCCGATGGTGGATGGGCGTGTCACCAGGGTTCGGCGGCAGGTCGAAGACTTCGCGCAGCAGGAGGGGAAGGTGGCGGCTGGCTCACCTCCGACCTGCCGGTCTACCCGGCCACGACCCTCAACCTGAAGACACGCCTCCACACCCGCCCGGTCGGTGAGCGCCCCTTCGTCGAGCTCGAACCCACCGACCATCCCCTCGCCGTGGAACAGCGCATGGGGATCACCCGGGAGCGCGTGCGGGAGATCGCGGCGGCCGTACTCCACTCCGCCAGCAGTGAGGAGCGGTAAGACCGGCGCCTACGCGTCGCCGGTCCCGGTCGCGCCGGCGGGCCTGAGCCGCAGAGGCCCCAGCGGTCCTGGAAGACCGCGGCCCGGTCAGTCTCCGCGGCGAGGATCCCGTGCCCGATCCACGCGTCGCGGTGGCATCGGATGTCCTGCCGGGGGACGCGTCCTACTACCCGCCCGACTATCCCCCGACGTGGTGGACCCGCTTCTTCGACTACCTGTGACCCTCGCCCGCAGTTTCCACGGCAGGGGCATTCCGCGATTTTCAACACCCGAGCCCACCCTTAGCCATCCACCCCACCGAGGCGATCGAAGCCCACCGCGCCTTCCTCACCCGCCGCCGTGCTCTGCGCCGGGGCGGGGAATACCGGCCCGCCCACCAGCGAGGAGTAGGACGCCGTCCCGGGCCGCTTCGAACGCCGCAAGCTCTTTGTCGGCACCAGCGCCCGCGCCTATGGCACTGCCTGCATCCCCGAGCACGCCTGTGCCGATGCCCCCTCCTGCGCCCCGACCCCGCCCAGCGCGGCCGGCTGGTGGAGATGCGCGACAACTCCTCGACCCGATCGCCGAGGTCGAGCGGGAAGGCTGGCTCGGCGAGATCGAAGGGCTCCGCGTCAGCCTCGTCGGCGCCGAGGCCAAGACTGGCCAGATCGACTCGGCGGCATCGGGGGGCCTGTCCTGCTCGGTCTGCCGACGCCGCGAGCGGCCCGGCAAGGGTGATCATTCAGCGTGGAGGAAGAAGTGGCAGCCCCTCACTGGACCAGGCTGGTGTGCGGGTGGCCTCCGTTCGCCGGGCAGGCGTACAACTGCAGGCGGTTGGCGTCCAGCACCGTGATCCCGGGCGGATTGAACCAGATGTCGTCGGGCGCGCCTGCGGGCTGCTCCTCGTAAGGGATCCAACTCGTGTGGTTGCGCTCCCATTCGGACGAGGCGATGGTCAGCAGAGGCACCATCGCGGTCCCGCAGGCCACACAGAACCGCGGCACGGGGTCGGTCAGTCCCCAGCGGGACCAGCCACCGATCTTCCAGCCGGGGGCGTGGGACAGCGTGTCGTCATAAAGCTGCTGCGGGTCGGCCTCGTCGACCACGATGCCCGCTGCCTGCCAGAGCGCTGGGTCCTTGATCTGCTCTCTCAGCTCCTTGGGGAGTTCCCCGAGATTGGGGTACTCGGTGATCTGTTCCGGCGCGAGTACGCAAGGCTTGGGTATGTAGAGGTACTCGTCCGCTTCGAACGGCTCGGGCGGCGCGGCCAGCGCGTCGGTGACATCCGCGGCGGTCCGCCAGGACACCTCGATCGGAATACTTGAGTCGGGATCGTGCTCCGAGGGGCACCACAGGACCTGCAGCAGGTCGCTCCGCCCGGGCGGCCGCAGCAGGGGTATGTCCCGCGCGTACAGCTGGGCCACGGGCACCATGGGGTTACTCCATTCATGCCCGATGCGGCAGTACATCCACGGTTGCTGTGCGGGCCACAACAAGGGCCCGCCGATCGAGCTGTCGTGCACCGTGGGAGAGCCGGGACGCGGGTGCAGCCGGACCGCCGGGCGGGCCAGCGGGGCCAGCGCGGGAAAGACCGCGCCGATATCAACCGGCCGTGGCGGGGTAGTACGTGTGCGATTCATGGTGATGATCATGCCAACACCCACTGACAACCCAGCAGGACCGGCCGCGTCCTGCATGCGCGACGCCCTCTCTGCTCACGCACGGTGCAAAGCGACACCACCCCCTGCCCTGGACCGACCCCAGCCGAGCACGCCTCAGAGTTCAGAGAACTGACCAGGCCGAAGCTGATGGCGCCCTTCCAGATGGTGCGCGGCATAGAGGGCCTCCCGAGCCCCCCGGGGACGGATCACGAGGCTATGCCGCTCCACCCGCCCCGTCACCCCCACGAGGGCCAGGCCGGGGGCGGATGGAGCGGGGCGGTGCTGCGGGCATCGCTGCCTGCAGGTGGTGGCGCCCGTCAGGCGGTACGGGCTCCATCGTGCTGCCGTGGGCCACGCGCAGACCGGGCTGAGGCCACCAGTACGTCCGGTACACCACCTCAAGGCGCCCGGTCAGATCGACCGTGACCATGTAGGCCACCCGGCCATCGGGATACGCATGCCGGGCGTGGACGGACGCGTAACGCCACCGCCCGCCTGCCCGCATCAGCAGGGCCGGAGTGCGCCCCGGGGGCCACACCATGACGGTGGGCGCGGGCCCCAGCTCGGGCCGCCACGGCGGCGCCTCCACTGGCCCGTCGCCCGGTGCGGCCGCCACCACCTGGAAGTCGGTCGCAGGGTCAGGCTGCGGCAGTCGGCGGGCCCTCGACACCTCGGTCATGGTCCCGGTCCTCTCCACCGCTCTCGGCGACGGCCAGGCGGGTGATCTGCTTGAGCGCCTGGCGGGCATCGACCCTGTCCTCGGCACGGAAGGTGCTCCAGAACAGGTGGCACATCCCCTGGATGGACAGCTCCAGCACCAGGGCCCGCAGCCGCTCGTCCTCCGCCCGCTGCTCCGGCGTGTACCCCTCGGTCGCCGGGACCTCGCGGCGGTAGCCGCTGAACTGCTGCTCGCCCGTCTTCCAGCCCTCGGCAGGCACCGCCGACCACGGCAGCGTCGCGCAGTGCCGCGCGTAGGCGGCCTGCGCCTCGTGCAGCCGGCGCTGGGCCTCGCGGAGATCGTCAGGGAACAGGTAGTTTTCAGCCACACATGAATCATACTGCTGTTCGAATACGGGGGTGGGCTCGACACGGCCCCGTAAGTGGGAGGAATGAGCCATCACCGACCAGACCGGCCGCCCGCCCGCGCCTGTGCGGGTCGTCCTGCCCGACGGGCAGGAGATCACCGCGCGCCTCTACGCGCGCTCCCAGGTCCCCGGCGGCTGGCTCTACGACGTCGGCCTGCCCGCCTACCGCAACACCGACCAGGGCCAGGTCGAAGCCGCCGAATACCGGGTCTGGGTCGAAGCCCCCGCCCACGTCCGCCCCCTCGACGGCACCTCCTACGCGAACGTAGCCACCACCCACCTGCCGGACCACATCCCCGACACACCCACCGGACGACCAGCAGGATGGGTTCTCACCCGGCTGGGCAACGGCCGCCGCCCCGGCCGAGCGGTCCTCCATGCGCCCGACTGCACCGAAGCCCCCACCGGCGCCCCCGTCCTCTCGCTGGACCAGGCCCTCACCCAGGCCGAGAAACCAGGCGTGCAGCTGTGCACCCTGTGCGGTGCCGCCCAGGAGCTCGACCCCGTCCTGCGCGGCTTCGACAACGGGTTCGACCACTCCGGCGGGACGTGGGCCTGAGCGCCGACCCCGCACTGTTCAGCACCCCGGCAGGAACCCAGGCCCAGCGCTACGGGGTGAGCACCCAAGCCCCGGTCCTTGGTGGGCTGTACGGGCCCGACCTCGACATGGTGATCCGCCTCATCGAGCGACGGCCGCGAGCGCGTACGCAAGACCCGGATGCGCGGCCGCGAGGTCGAGGGCCCGGCCGTCCCCCGGTGACCGGGCCCCGCCGCAGATCACTGGGGTGGAGTGATCCCCTTGAGAAGGTTCTCCATGCCGAGCAGTCCCGCGTCGAGCGAGGGTGCATTTGCGGGTATCGGCGTTGGCGAAGATCGGGTCGGGCGGGGCCAATTCTGGGTGATGGGCCCGCTGGGCTGTGCACACCGACCAGAATTCCTACAGCGCCTTCGAGCGGGGGCGTTCATGTGGAGGAAGGAGTCGCCGTGAATGACACAGTGGCCTTGGTCACCAACATCATCGGAATCAGCACCATCCTCACCGGCCTGGGCACCATGGTCGCTTCGGGCTTCGTGCTGTCGGAGTGCTTGATCCCTGCGGGCGTGTTCTTTTACGGCTCTCGGAGGTTATGGCGAGTTCGAGCTCCACACGGACCGGCTCGTGGTGGCGGGTGCCTGGGCCTTTTGCGCACTCTGTGTGCTCAGCGTCACGGGTTTCTTCGGGGTGGTGCTCGTCGCCTGGCACCGTTCTGGTGCGCAGCGGAGAAGCATGGCTGGCTGAACGTCCCGCCGGGACACTGCGGTGCAGATGCCCGGCCAAGACAGGCACCCACCACCTGCCACCGAGCGAGCGTGCCGTCGTCAACCGGGCGCGGGCGCTGCTTGAGCGCGCCCTCGCCCACGGCGGCAGCGAACATGAGCGCCACGCCGCGTACACCAAAGCCCGCCAACTCCTCGACGGCATCCACCTTGCCATCCCCCGGCAGGCAGCCGCCTCTATCAAAGCCCACCACCGGCTTCCGCTGCCCCCGGCAAAAGCCAGGCAAGCGTGATCGGTGCGCCTTCCCGGCCTGGACTCTTCGCTACGGGGAGGTTCGTGATCTTCAGTCAGGAGAATTGCGCGACGTTCCACACCCTGGCCCGGCCCCGTCCAAAGGGCGCCGTCAGGGGGTGCGATCGGTCCAGGCCCGGCGGAAGGCATCGAGATCGCGGCGCTGGCGCAGCTCCTCGGCAAGCACGGCGGTAAGGATGTCCCGGTCGAGGTACCGGTCGACGGCATCGAGCACCAGGCCGTGCAGCTCGGCGGGGTCGAGGGCCTCCGCCTCCCACTGAACAGCATGACCGGGGTCGAGATCATGGCGGCGGGCGAAGGCCGGCCAGCGCGGATCCGCCACCTTGCCCACTGCCGCCAGCAAGCCCTGCTCCTGGGCCTGATCAACGGTGAGCGCCAGGTGCTCAATCTGGTCCCAGCAGCGGGTGCGCCCGACGAAGTCCCGCATGCAGTCCTCGCCGCTCGCATCGGCGTCGCCAACGTACGCAAGAATCCGGGGGCGCTGCTCGGCCAGAGCGCGCTCCCGCACCAGGCGCAGGTAGCTCTCGCTGCCGTAACCACGCGACACCAGTACCGGGATCCCCAGCTCCCCCACCCATTCCTCAAAGAGCACCCGGAGCGTGTCCTTCTCCGAACACAGGTAGAGGGCCACCGGCTGGTTGCGGGAGCGGTCGAGGCGGAAGGTGTCGGCCAGGTCGGCGAGCGCCGCGCCGGCGTCGGGCCAGCTGGGCGCCACGTGGATGTTCCGGGTCAGATCCACCAGCTCCGGGCCGTGTCCAGCACGGACGCTCTCGGCGAGCTTCGCCGAGAGTTTGCGGTACGCAGCGGGCCGGTTCGGGATCACTCCCGCCGCACACAGCCGGTAGAACAGCCGCGTCTCTGGCGCAGCGTCACCCGCGAGTCGTACCCCGCAGCGATCCTCCGCGCCTGCTCCACCACCCCCGCCCACACCAACGCCATGTTTGTACCCGCATGGCAGCCGACGGCACGAACAGGCCCCCGACAGCGGCCCCATCGAGGGGCCGGGCGTTGTCGGTTCTGTCAGCTGTGGGCCGGGCCCTTGCGCAGTTCCTCGGCAAGCTCGGCCTCGGCCTCGGCGACGCCCTCGGCAGCGCCCTCGATCCCTGCCTCGGCGAGGCGGCCGAGCACATCGATCCGGCGGCGGGCGTGGGCAATCAGCTCGGCTGAGCGAACCGCCAGCGGAACTGCCCTGCGGCCACTGAGGTACGCCGCGGCCTCCTCGCGGACCTCGGCGGCCTTCTGCGAGCTGTCCCCCGTCTTCTGGATCTCGTCATGTCGGGCGACGACGTCCTCGAACGTGAGTCGAGCCGCGGTGGCCACGCGCAGCCGGTCGGACTCGCGCTGTAGCTCGGCGAGCTCGCGCAACAGGTCGTGCCTGGCGTCAACGGTCATGTCCTCGCGTCCTCCCCAACCTCCGCGCGTGGGGCGCGGCAGCCCTTGTTGTTGCCGAACATGATGTCGACAGATCCCCCCGCCAGGCACCCTCGTTCGGTGCAGAAGCGTCCGGCAGAGTCAAGTACTCAGCGCGCTGTCGACGTGTACAGCTCTGGCTTCGGGGTGCGGGACATGAGCAGCTCAGCCGCCTCTCTGGCGGTGAGCTGGGCGTCGATGACGTTGACGACCACCTCGGTGATGGGCATGTCCACCTGATGGCGGCGGGCGAGGGACAGCAGAGCCGCGGCCGACTTCACGCCCTCGGCGGTCTGCGATGTCGCCGCGGTTGCCTCGGCCACGGTCATGCCCTGGCCGAGGTGGGTGCCGAACGTGCGGTTGCGCGAGAGCGGGGAGGCGCAGGTTGCGACGAGGTCTCCAACTCCGGCGAGGCCCGCGAAGGTAAGTGGGTCGGCGCCGAGAACAGCTCCGAGGCGGGCGGTTTCGGCCAGGCCGCGGGTCATGAGGAGGGCGGTGGCGTTGTCGCCGAGTCCCAGTCCGGCGGCCAGGCCGGTGGCGAGGGCGATGACGTTCTTGACCGCGCCGCCGAGTTCGCAGCCGACGACGTCGGTGTTGGTGTAGGGGCGGAAGTGCTGGGTGGCGGAGGCGGACTGGAGGGCTTGGGCGAGGTCTTGGTTGGTGCTGGCGATGACGGAGGCTGCGGGCTGCTTCGCCGCGATCTCCCGGGCCAGGTTCGGGCCGGAGAGCACGGCGATTCGTTCAGCGGGGAGTGCGGCCGTCTCTTGGATGACTTCGCTCATGCGTTTGCCGGTGTCGGTCTCGATCCCCTTCATGAGGCTGACCACGGCGGTGCGCTCATCAATGTGCGGGGCCCAGGCGGCGAGGTTGGCGCGCAGGGATTGCGCGGGGATGGAGATGACCGCTGCGTCCACGCCGGAAAGTGCCTGGGCGGGATCGGTGGTGGCCCGCAGGGCGTGCGGCAAGGAGATCCCGGGAAGGTAGGCGGGGTTCTCGTGCCTGGTGTTGATCGCGTCGGCGATCTCGGGTCGGCGGGCGTGGATGAGCACGTCGTTGCCCGCGTCGGCGAGAACGGCCGCGTACGTGGTGCCCCACGATCCGGCGGACAGCACCGCGAACCTCATGACGCATCTTCCTTCCTGGACGGTCGCTGGAGCCTATCGGCCCTCGTGAATCGGGCGGCGCAAGGTGAGGACCAGGGCGCGACGGTCAGGCAAGCGGGGCAGCATCCGGTGGGCTTCGGCGAGCATCCGGCCGGCCTGCTCGTCACCAAGTACACGGCGCAGCTCCATTTCGTGGGAGATCCACAGTTGGTAGAGGCGGCCCCATGCGGCGGGTTCCCCGGGGCGCTCGTCCACGTGTTCCAGCTCGAATCCGGCTTCGCGCGCCGACTGGTCGACCGACGCAGCGGGGGTGTCGTGGCGTACCGCCCGGGTGATGACGGCCCGGCCTGCCGGGCGCAGGACGCGGTGCAGCTCACGCAGCGCCGCGGTGCGGTCCGGGGCGAAGGAGAGGACATCCACGCAGACGATGCCGTGCACATGCTGGTCGGGGAAAGGTAGGTCCGACAGAGCGGCGGTGTAGAAGGCGGCGCGGCCGGCGTCGAGAAAGAGGCGGGCGCGCCGGGTGGCGAGGTGGGTGGCGACGGGCGAGATGTCGATGCCGAGCAGCCGGGTCTGAAGGGTGCGGGCGAGCCACAGGCCGATGCCGCCGGCGCCGCATCCGGCATCCAGCAGACGCTGACCGCGGCGCACGTCCAGCCGCCTGGTCAGGGTGGTGAGCAGCGCTCGGTCGCAGGAGCTGTGAGTGCCCAGACCGGCCGGGTAGTCATCGCCCAGGGCCTTGGCGTGCAGGCGGGACACCAGCCGGGTCTGGGAGCGGGCCAGGTGGAAGGCGTCGAATCCGTCCTGCAGCTGCTGTTCGGCGTTCACCGGGGCACCGCCCGGGTGAGCCGGGAGCGGGTGCCGGGGCAGATCACCTTTACCGCGGCGATCGGCGAGGCGGGGTCGGAAAGGTCGACGACCAGCGGCTCGTAACCGGTGGCCTTCTCCACCCGCCGGGCCACGGCCGCGACCTGCTCCGCGAAGCCTGCGCTCAGCGGTGGCTGTACGTCGCTCATGACGGTGTTCCATTCGAGCCGGTGGCCGGGTGCGGGTGCAGGCCTGGGCTGAGGGGCGGCGGTGAAGACCTCTTCGTGGGAGGGGAGGTCGTCGCGGGTCCCGGCGATGCAGGTCAGCCTGGATTGCATCGCTTCGGTGAGCGCGCGCGACAGGGCGATGGATGCTGTGGTGTGGCAGCCGGAGCTGGCGAACCAGAGCGGGAAGTCCTCGCTCCACACGAAGGCCAGGCACACCGGCAGGCCGTAAATACTTTCGACTGCGCTGATCTCCACCTCCATGCCCGCCTGGTACAGGGAGTCCAGGAGCTGTCGGCAGTAACGGTCGTCGACCGTCGCGGGGTGGATCAGCAGGCGGTTGGCCGCGTTGGGTGGATCGCCTGCGGCGAGTACGTCGCGTTCGATCACCTCGAACAGGGCGTGCAGGACAGCTTCGTTGCGGCTGTTCCCGCAGGCGAGTCCGGTGCTGGTGGTGTGCCACAGGTCCGGCTCCCACAGGCGGCGTGCCGCGCCGCGGTGGATCAGACCGGCCGGCAGGAGGGTGGGCTTGCCGGTCAGGACACCGGTGCACGTCACCCAGTCGACCTCCACCGCTGCCAGGTCCGGATGGTGCTGGTGGAGCGGAAGGGCACTCAGAGGATAGGGCAGGTCGAGATCGGCGGCCGCGGCTTTGAGGGCGATGCGCGGCGGCCGCTCCGCGTGCCACAACTCGATGCTCTCCATCACGGCGGAGATCTTCGCCAGCAGGTCGGTAGCGCCCTTGCCCTGCGTGGCGGTGAGCGTCTGCGCTGCGGGCCGGATCGCCGTCCACACCGGCCACCCCAGGCAGTCGAGGCCGGTCAGCCGGGCGACCCGGGTGATCCCGAAGTCCGCCAGCAGGGGTTGCAGGGAGTCCCAGGTGTCCTGAGGGCTGCGGGCCCGCACGGTGCCTTCCAGGCGCAGAACGGTCGCGGTCACCGGGTCACCGCCGCGTGGAGCCGGTTCTGGTCCAGCAGGAGCCCGGTCATGAACACCTTCAGTTCGTCCAGAGCCCGTTGGGGGGTGCGGTAGCCGCAGGTGGCAGCATGCCCGGCCACCGCGTCCGGACCGGTCTTCCACAGGCGCTGCAGGGTGTGGCGGGCCGCCGCAGCGCTGATCGCCTCCAGGCAGAGCCCGTCATTGGTGCGGGCATCGTGGTTGGCGTCGAGGTAGCGCTTGATCGCCGTCCGGTCGGATGACGTCTCCCGCATCAGCAGCAACGCCCTGGTCGTCGGATCGCTCAGGTCGGGCTCTGGCCGGAAGACGAGGTGCGGCGGCACCGTGGCAGCCCCAGGAGCCACCTGGTGTACACGGCTCGCCAGCGGCATGGCCTCATCGACCGTTTCCGGGTGAGGGTGACGGGAAAGGTGCTCGAGCCAGGCCCGCCACGCCGTGGGAAAATCGGGGTCGAAGAGCCGCTGGTACGAGAGGCGCAGACCGATCGGCAGCATCCCCTCCCCCGTCGACGAAGGGGTGAACAAGCAAGCCCATCGCCGGTAGTAGACCGTGTCCCAGCAGCCGGCCGAAGCAGCGCAGGGTTGTGGTCGTGCGGCGGCGCAGGCCACGGTGACGGCCTCGATGGCATCGGCGCGCTTCACATCGCCGAAGTGCTCATCGGCGGCGAGCCGCGCCATCAGCCACCGCTCGAACGCGTGGGCCCCCAGGCGGCGGGATGCGGAGCGGACAGCATCAAGGGTGCGCTGCGGGTAGTAGACGGCGCCCCACTCCCCCAGGAGCTCGCCCGCCCGTTGGGTGTCCAGGATCCGGTCGGACACCGCCTGCCGCAGGACCTCGCGCAGATTGACCAGCGGCCACGTCAGCCGCTCGTATGCGCCGTCAGGATGCTGACCGACGGCCACCTCGTCATCCCCCACAACTTCTCCGCTGGCGTATGAGTGGTAGACCCGCCCAATACCAGTCATGCCGTACGGAGCGAGCTCCACCGCCCGCAGCGGCGCCCCGATCGACGCGGCGCCGTAGACGCGGATCCCCCTGGCCAAAGCGGCAAGGATCTCTTTGTGCCGCAGCGCGGGCGCCTGGTGGTAGGCACCGTCGATCACCACGACGGTGTCGCCCTCGGTGATTGCCGGATCGAACAGGTCGCCGTGCCGTGCCGGGGGGTGGACCCTCACGGGCGGGCTGCACAGCACCGGTGCGTCACTGGCCAGCGTGGGGCCGGTGTAGACGTGGATCACTACATCTCCTTGGCAACGAGTGTGGGGGGGGGGAGGGGGTTCGGGGCCGCCCACCCCCCGGGTCGGACAGAGGGGAGGGGGCCCCCTCCTCCCCACCCCCCCCCCCCCCCCAA
>NZ_JBVIHM010000026.1:69845-94895 GCF_055570295.1 Streptomyces sp. NPDC031265 | reverse complement strand
CCCTCCGTGTTGTAATGACCGCGCCGGAGTGGGCGGGGAGTCGTGGGGCGGCTTCGCGCCCTGCTCTCCCCGCAGCTGCGTGGGCAGTGGCGGGTCCCCCCCCCCCCCCCCCCCCCCCCCCACTCCTCAGGGCTCAGACCGGGGTCAGGGACCTTCGTCCTCGACGTCCTCGATCCGTACGACGCTCGACGGCGCGACGATCGAGGCGGCACCGTCGGGCGCCACCACGGCAGGGCCCGTCGACTCCAGGGCCTGTTCCGACTTGGATCGCTCCACCATGTCCTCCTTGTGTGCGGCGCGGGCCGGATGCCCGCGCCCGTATGGGTGTGGTGCGTGCGCGATGCCCTCCTCTTTGGAGGACGGCAGGGGCGGGACGAGGACGAGCCGCGAGGGCTGCTTCTGCCCCGCGCTGGCGGGCGGCACCGGCTGCGCCGGCAGTGCCTGCGCGGCGTACCGCATCAGGTGCTGCACGCTCTTGGCGAGCAGACGCAGCGTGGCCGCCGCATCACCGCCCGAGCCGGTCAGGCTGCGTGGGTGGCGGACCGTGGCGGCGGCCACGTCCCTCTCGCGGGACGGCGTCATCCGCCGCACGTGGTCCTGTGCGGGACCAGCCAGCAGCGTGATGCAGCCGCGCAGGCGCTCCCGCACAAGCACCGCGGCCTCTCCGCTCGGGGCGTGTGCAGCCAGGGCCATGGCGACCTCGATGTCGCGGGACATGCAGGGCACCGTCGAAGCCTCGTGCCACGGGGTCGTGGGGTCGGTGAGCGTGTGGGCCACAGCTGTCTCCCGGGGGGCGGGGGTTTTCGTTGTGCCCAGACAACTCCTTCACGATCGGGTGAGGTCAGGCGAGATTGCGGGCACTTCACGCAGGGGGACCGGAAAGTTTTACCAACGCGCCTAGCGCGGCCGGACTACTGTCTCGGTCACGGCCCGCACCTCCGGGGAGCCCCATGGACCCAGTGCCCAACCGCCAGCTGGCAGAGCTGATGCGCGAGCTCGACTTCACGCAACGGACGCTGGCCGACGCCGTGAACGACGCCCTGGCCGACCTGTTTGGGCCCGACTGCCCGCGCCGCTGCAGCGACCGGCACGTGCGGTACTGGCTCAGCGGCCAAGTCCGCTGGCCATGGGTGCACTACCTTCTGGCACTGGAACAGCTCTTCGGCCGTCCGGCCCAGGCGATCGGATTCGTGCCCCGAGGCACGGCCAGCGCGAACCTGCCCGCCCCGCCGCGACGGCCGCCCGTCGCACCGAAGGAGGAGGTCCCGGTGCTGCGCCGCCGGTTCATCACCGTATCCACCACCGCCACCGTCGCGCTCGCTCTGGGCATCGACGAGACCCCGGATCACGGCCGCCTGTCAATGAGCGACGTGGACCGCGTGCACCAGCAGACGGCCCGGCTCGACGCGCACTTCTTCGCCATCGGCGGCGGCCCACTCGTCGCCACCGCCACTGCCTTCATCGACCGACTGAACACCGCCCTGGACCACTGCCGCTACGGCGACCGCATCGAGCAGGCCCTGCACGGCGCGATCTGTAGCCTGTACGCCTCGGCCGGCTGGGCCGCCCACGACTGCGGCGACCCCGACACCGCCGCCCATCTGCACGCCGCCTCCTTGCAGAGCGCACTGCTGGCCGCCGACCCCAGCGCCGTCGCCCGCGCCTGGTCCAATCTCGCCCTGCAGGCCCGCATCGAAGGCCGCCACCGCGAAGCGGTCCGCCTCACCCGCACCGCACTCGACCACCGCCAGGTCCGCCAAGACCCGCACCTTGCTGCCCTGTTCCACTCCCGCCTCGCCATCGGCCAGGCCACCACCGCCGACCGCACCGGCGCTGCCCGCTCCCTGCTCGCCGCCGAGAAGGCCTACGACCGCGTCACCACCCCATCCCCGTCCTGGCTCGCGTTCCTCAACGAAGCCGAGGTCAGCGGGCTCGCCGCCATTGCGCACACCGCGCTGGGCGACTACACCCAGGCTGAAGCCGCCACCAGCCAGGCCCTGCAGCTCCTGCCCACGGGCATGCGCCGCCAACGCGCCCTCTACCGCGTGCAGCTCGCCGAACTCCAGCTGACCCAAGGCGAACCCGAACAGGCCGCCGCCACCATCGCCGACCTCAATACCGCAAGCCTCGACAGCCGTCGCATCACCACCCGCCTCGCCGCCGTCCAGCGCACCCTCGCCACCGCCTAGGAGGAGCCCGTGTTGCTCGACATCCGGCACTACGACCACCGCCAGGCCGCCGATCTGCGCCCGCTGCTCCTCGACCTCTACACCGAGATCTACGCCGACGCCGCAGCGAAGGACCCGTTCGCCACTGTCGAGCGCTTCGCTGAGGGTCTCGACGGCTGGAGCAACCGTCCCGGCTGGACCTGCACCATCGGCTACGACCACAGCGAGCAGCCGGTCGGCTACGCCTACGGCGCCCCCCTGCCCAAGGACGCCCGCTGGTGGGGAGGTCTCCTCACCCCCGTGGACCCCGCCATCACCGAAGAGAGTGGCCGACGCACCTATGCGCTCAGCGAGCTGATGGTCCGCAAGCCCTGGCGGAAAACCGGTGCCGCCAAGCAGCTGCACGACGCGCTGCTGGCCCGCCGGTCCGAAGAACGCGCGACGCTTCTCGTCGACCAAGAACACCCCAAGGTTCGCGCCCTGTACGAATCGTGGGGCTGGACCGTCCTGGGTGATCTACGTCCCCGCCTCCCGCAGGCCCCCTTGTTCCACGCCATGCTGCTGCCCCTGCACTCCCAGCTCCCGGAGGTGCAGCAGAAGCCCTTCTGACCGCGGTGAATCGCTTATGCAGTCCTGCTGCTCGGGGAGCAATCAGGGCACGGTCGGCGGCTCAGGATGCGCTCGTCAGGTGGGTCCTACTCGGAGCGGTCCCTTGAGCCCAGCGTGGCGAAGCCCTGGTTGCGGGTAGATCGGTGCGCCCTGGCCGGTGACCTGTGGTTGACCCAGGTGCGGACGTCGTAGAGGTGCACCGGCGGGCCCTGCTGGCGTGCTGGTGGCGAAGCCCTGGCGCAAGAGACGTTCGTAGCGCACCGTGCCGTCTTCGGGCAATCCGCAGACTGTTGGGATTGCGGTGATGGTCAGTCACCGTGGCGGCGGAGCTCGCGGCGCAGGTCATCCAGCGTGCTGCCGTCGGGGACCTGCCAGAGGGTCCAGCCGTTGATGACGTTGCCGGTGACGGCCTCGGCTGCTTTGGAGGGCGAGGAGAAGGGGCTGGCATGGCCATCGACGATGAGCTGGCCGTCGGCGGTGACCACGGCGCGGCCCTGTCGGCCGGCCCTGCGCTGGCGGAAGGACAGCACTGTTCCTTCGTGCAGGAGTCCGCTGCTCATCAGGTCGGCGAGCGGGGGTGCCCCTATCTCTTTGCTCAAGGGGTGTGGGCACTCGGCCTTGACTGCGAAGATCGCCTCACGGACCTCCTCGGTGACGCTGCGATGGCCACTGCGTCGCCGGGTCCAGCGTCCGTCCGCGCAGGCCAGCAGGAGACTGTCGCCCGCGAGTCCCGACAGACGCTCCAGCGTCCGGAAACTGAGGTGCTGCAGACCGAGCCGGACCGCCTCCGGACGGGGCATCGCCTTCGTCTCCGCCGCCTTCGCGTGACGTCGCTGGGTCAGCGTCGTGCGGTCCGGGTCGTAAGCGGGGCGAGGCTCACCGGGCAGGGCCCGAGCCGGGTGCCCCTCCCGGAACCCCGTCTCGGCTTCCAGCACATGCGCAGCCCGCAACCGGGCCCGCTCCACCTGGTCCTCGGTCAGGTCGGCCAGTGTCCTCGGCTGCCGCGAGACCGGCGCCGGCCGCCCCGGCACTTCGGCAACCGGAAGGAGTCGCAGGTCGGGATGGTTGACGAGCCAGCGGAACGAGCGGGTCTCAGCGTGACCGCCGCCATCCACGAGCACAAGCCGGCCGAGCTGGCCGTTGACATCCTCAACCGTCCACTCGACACCGTTGAGCGCGACCCGCCTGCCTGGCGCGACCTGCAAAAACCCCCTCGCCGCCATCACACCCCCCAGATCAGCGAGCTGTCGCGCAAGGGACTGCCCAGATCAACGCCGAGCTCGCGCTGCCAGAGCAGCCGGACGATGCTGGCCCGGCCAACGGAAGGCACGCTGGTCGCGTTTGCCAACGTGGAGAACGTCATCACGCGTCCCTCCCGGCCGCCGATGATCGTGAGCAATTGGTCCCGCATGCCCAGCAGATCCCGCACCGGCCGACGACGCGACGACAGGTGGTCAAGGACGCTCCAGACGTGCGGGCGCCAGCCCGCGACCACCGAGTACTGCCAGCCGGAAGCCGCCGCCACCTCCCTGGCCGCCGCGAACTTTTTCAGCGCGTCCTCGTCCTTGATCAGTTCCATCGGGCGGACGTCGATTAGCCACATCCCGCCACCGATCACTACCAAGTAGTCCGGTATGTGCCAGGACGAACCGCCCTTGTGCTCGAAGTCCAGCCGGAACGGCTGCGACAGCACTTCCGACGCCCCCACGAAGTTCAGCGCGACCAGCAGCCGCATCTCCTCCAGCGACTCGAAGCCGTGCCCTCTACCCGTGGACGCCATCACCTCCAGGCCGGGACGATGCCGCTGCTTCGCCCGCCAGGTGAACCCCCGCATCGGCCGGGACGACAGCACCGGAACATGAGCCATGTCGCGAACCGGCCAGCAGACCTCGCCGGCACCCACCCGCCACGTCGAACTCCACCGACATATCCAGCCATCCGCGAGATCGAGTTGATCCCGAAATGCGGCATCCCCGCTGTACGCCGCGACAAGCTCGTCGAGACGGCTCGAGTCCGACCGGATCCTTGCCCTGGCTATCTCGCTCACTCACCCACAGCATCACCACCCGCGTGGCGACAAGGCCCGATCTTCGGAACTGACCACAACTGTGACTTAGCGCTGTAATTTGGCCCCTGTGGCAACCCGAACGCTCAGCGGCGGGACCGAGGGGCTTGGCCTTCGGGAGTCAGGTGCCGGCCAGGCCCCATGCATCGAGCCCGCCGTAGATATGGGCCCTTAGGCAGTGGGGGGCGCTGAAGCCTGAGGCTTCGCCGCGGTAGATGGCGATGAGCGAGTCCTTGCCCCGCCACCAGGTGTCAGCGAGTCCCTGGACTTCGGGTACCGGCTCGAATCCGTCGAGGTTCAGGTCCTCGACGGCGCTGCCTTTGATCTTCGTGATGGTCTCGGCCCAGTAGCCCGCGTGGCTGGCCAGCGCCAGGGCTTCCACCCATCCCTCGGTGCTGGCGTGCAGCGGCGTCCAGTGGTCAGCGTCGATCCCAAACTCACCTCCTGGCCCGATCATGAACCCGTGGGCCATGGAGACGCGACAGCCGCCGGCCGGGAACCGCCATCCGTTCGCGGCCGAGCCCTCGGGGGCATTGGCTTCCAGAACGCGCGGGCCGCCCTCGTACTCGGGGGCCGGGGGCAGGGCAAGACCGCCCCAGAGCTCTTGAAAGGCGACAGCCCGGTCGATCTCGGCATCCGGAATCCCTTGCTTGAGCCATACCTCCCGAAAGAGCTTGAGGTCGCGGTGTGGAACACGCAGCCCGTGTCCCTCGACGAAGTACCGAGCTCGCCGGCTCAAGCCTTCAGCCGCCAGAGGAATCAGCGGCACTCGGGGGTCTGCCGTCACGGTTGCTGCCTCTCGTATGGAGAGGTTGGTACGGCCGGGTGCGGCGGTGCCGACGGCTGCGGAGCGCTGGACCAACGGACGGGGTCGCCGCCGGGGCCGCCGGTGAGCCAGGAACCGTCGCCCAGGGGCACCAGCTCGTACGGGTTGCTCGCCTCGACGGTGAACTCGCCGCTGAGGGTGCCCGTGCGTACGTCGACCAGGTGGTAACGGAACCACTCCTCCTCGTCCTGACTCTCACCGCCCAGGGTGACGATGGCCGTGTCCTCGGTCAGGTAGCCGCCGCCCCATTCCACGAAGGAATCCTCCGGGTTGTACCCGAAGGCTTCGACGGGGAGGGTGAAGAGCACATCCCCGGTGGGGTGGTCGTGGAAGGCGACGTCCGCCTGCCCGTGGTCCACGGTCATGAAGTGCCGCCCGGACGGCGCCAGGTCGATCAGGCAGCGGTCCGACCACGGGTACGTCACGAACTCCGGCTCGCTGTCCGCCCCGCCCGTGCCCCGGAGAATGACGGATCCGTCCTGGCCCTCACCGATGTCGATGTAGATACGGCCGTCCACGGGATGCAGGTGGTGGAAGGCGCCGTGCCCGACCGTCTCCAGTTCCCGGCGGGCGACAACCACACCGCTGTCGGCGTCGTGCACGACCCACTGGTCCCCGCCCCCGCGTCCCGCCATCGCGTCCGGCCGGTAGACCCACACCGTCCGGCCGTCCAGAGACAGCGCACAGCCAGGCCGGTGGCCATGGCGTACGTCAGAGTGCGGTTCGAAGTCCGAGGCCCACATGAGGTCGCTGGCGCGCGTGAGGCAGACGACGCCGTTCAGCGTCGTGTACACGACCCGCTCCAAATCCTGCCGGACCACCGACGCTACGACCTCCTCGCCATCCCGCGGCTGGAAAACCGCTGCGGGCTCCAGCGTCCCGTAGACGCCAGCGCCCACGACGTAGGCGTAGATCCGCCCGTCACGGAGACGCGTGATGACCTTCGGTGGCGGCTGAGGAATCATCCGCTGAGGCTAACGCCCAGCTCAGGAACCTCATGAGCCGGGGCGGTGTGGGCCCGAGTTGGGTAGTGTGACCGAGCACCGCAGTTGGCCCCACTGGACAACTCCGATACACAACCACAGACCGGTTGCTCAGAACAAGGAGTCCCAGAAGACCTCTTCCGGGTCAGGTTCTTCTGGGTGGAGCATGCAGCGTCTGCAGCGCAGGAGTCCTGGTTCGTTGGTGCCCGAGGCGGCGCTCATCCACGGCAGGGCCTCCATGGCGTGTGCGCGCTCGTTGTCGGCGAGGGTGTCGACGGTCCGGCGGAGCTCCTCCGGTGCGGATTGGTCGGTGAGGCAGAGCCAGCCGACCGCCGCCGACAGACGGGCTTCGGGGGCCTCCGCCCGGTCGTGCCACCGTTCGCGCAGCCACGTGACAGTCGGCGGGTGCGGGTGGGCCCGAGTGATCTCGGCGGTGGCCAGGAGTAGGGCGGCGCGGACCATGGCGTCGCCTTCGGTGGCGAATCCGTTGGCCAAGGCAGTCCGGATGGTGTGGGCGGGGTCGGCGGCGGTCGCCAGGACGTAGGCGGCGTCGACGCGGACAGTGGGGTCGGAGTCTCCAAGAAGGGGCAGGAGTGCGGTGGTGGCGGTGGTGATCGCGGCTCGGGCGGCGCCCACCGACCAGCCGGCCGGGTAGCCGGTCACCTCGTAGCCGTAGTCGTCGTGGGTATCGGGGGCGTGGCGCCGGGGATCGTTGCGGTGGAGGAGGAATTCCTCGCGAGAGGCGACGCCGTGGTGCCTGGCACGGGCGGGGCCGGAGAGGACGGCGAGGGCGGCGGTGCGGTGTGGGTGGTGGGCGTTGATGGCGAGGGGAATGAGGAACGGCACGGCGAGGGCGGCGGCGGCCCGGCTGTCGTCGACGCACAGACCCCACAGCACACCCGTCGCGTCCACGACCGGTTCGCCGCCAGCGTGCAGGAGGGAAACCGCCTCCCGGACGTCGTGCCCATGGGGGAAGTTACCCCACGGGGCGGCATCGAAGTCCAAGCCCTGTCGGGGCTCGGGCAGGATGCCGGCCACCGCCGTCCGCACGTCGAACGGACCCCCCGAGAACGAGGCCAGGTCCGCCCCGTCCGTCACTTTCCGGCACGTCGCGAACGTCGGATCGGTCCGCCAGTCCTTCACGTCACACCCCAACCGTCGAATCCCCGGAACTTGATCATGGCTGGCCCGGCGGCCCACCGGAAGCCTCTCGGCGGTGATCCAGCGGCTCGTACGGGGCCAACCATCATGCACAGGGGCCAACCGGAATGCTCAAGGGCCACCTACCGAGCTCAGTCACAGGTAGGCACGGTGAACGGCCGTGACGCCGTGACGCGCCAGCACGGGCGCCGTCTGGGCGCCCTGCGCGGACGCACGCTGACGCGGGTCTGGATGGCCTGGGACCTGAAGGATGACGAGTGGTTCTGCGACTGTCCTGTGCTGCTCGACTTCGGGGGTGAACAAGTCGAGATCAATCACTACAAGTTCGACGACATTGCCCTCACCTGGGCCACGATCGACCCCCATCGTCCGGTGCGCTGGCCAGGGTTCGATCTGGCGTGGCGTCCGGAACCGCTGGCCGAGCTGCGGGCACTCCGAGGCCTGACCCTCCAGAGCATCGAGCTGCTCGAATGGACCGGCGACGATGTGGCCCAGGGGAGCGTTGATGTCAGCTTCGTCTTCCACATCGGTCGGGTGACCGTCTTCAATGCCCTCGACGAGAACGGGCTGAACTTCACCCCGCCCGCGCCGCAACAGCGGTCGCATGTTCTCCACTGACCTCAGGCGCCGAAGGGAAGCGGCGTTCTCCGGCGGAGGGCTACTTGTCGCGCAGGGCTTCGATCTCGGCGGCCAGCGCGGCCACGTCGCGTGCGTGTGTGTAGAACTTGCTCGCGTAGTCGTCGCTGATCGCCGGAAGAACTTTCTCGAACTCCCCAACCAATCTCATCAGGCCGCCTCGGGACGGTTCGGCGAGGGGGCCCTTGAGGACGCGGGAAGCGTAGCCAGCGGTGTCCGCGTCGAGCATGACCATGTCCTGGTCCTCAACGTCCAGGCCTCGGAACCCACTTGGGAACGGCATGGCCCTGTACTCGTCCATCATCTGCGAGAGCGCGTCGAGCTTCTCCTGAATCACGCGGGAGATTCTGCCAGGGGCACGCAGGCGTCGACGAGATAGCTGTCCAGTGACGCTGGGCCGTGCAACGATTCCCAGGTGAGAGTCCCTGATGCTTCATTCCGTGGACGCCTGCTTGTCGAGGCGCTGACCGTGCTGGCGGCTGACCCCCCGGCTCAGCTGACCTGGGTGGACGGGCACGGTGTCCTGACGGATGAGGTCGCCCTGGACTTCGACCACGCGTTCCGCATGGCCGAGAGCCTGGTCGAGGATGGGGATCTCAGCCGTGAGGTACTACCTGACCTTCGAGCGATCGATGCGATCTTCGCCGGGATGAGTGGCCGGGAGAACTCGGATCGGTGGAACAGGGAGGCTCTGACCGTCGATCCAGGATGGATCGAAGCCCGGGAACTGGCTCGCCAGATCCTCATCGGGATGCTGGGCGAGTGGTGCCTGCCGATGCCGGAGATTCACGTCGTCCGATAGCGGGCCCGGATACAAACGGTGGTCATGCGCCACTCCTGCTCGGGTCGGGCTGGTTGTTTCGACGGCTCACGTCGGCGGCGTAGGCGGCCCAGTCACCGGCGGACGCCTTCTGCCACTGGACGGCGACTTGGATGTGGATGCCGCGCATGCGGGCCAGGATCGCGGCCGGGACTTCCTCGGCGAGGGCGAACAGGGCCGTTGACCGGGCCTGGCCAGGCTGGATCCCAACGTTGGCCAGTCGTTGGCCGAGACGAGCGGCGCTGACGTGTTGGCCAGGGCGTTGCCCTGGAAACAGCCAGGGCCTGTGGGCGGCGTGTCCGATCACCGTGTAGGGGCGTCGCGTGGCGATCAAGTCGAGGACCAGTACAGCGAGCGGTTCGGGCAGAACGGTCGGGGCCGTCCCCAATTGGATCGAAACCCGGCCGTTCGCCTCGCTGACCTGGTCGACGGTGAGGGTGCTGATGGTGCTGAGCCGTTGGGCGTAGAAGAGCAGGAGTAGTCCGGCGACCCGGTCGGCTGTAGTCAGCGTTGCGTCGTGGAGGAGTCTGCGAGCGTTGTCCCACCGGCCTTCGGAGTCGTGGGGGCCGACCGGGCCCTGCCAGGGCTCGGCGCCGAAGGTCAGCCCTTTCGCCAGCCGGTTCTTGGTTGCCCAGCGGATGAGGTGGCCGGTCTGGTCCCGGTGGCTGAGGTCCTCGCGTGCTTTCCAGTGGTCCAGTTCCGCTGAGTGCAGGTGGCGAGAGTCAGACCGCTGCCAGTCAGCCAGTCCAGGAAGTTGACGGCGGCGGTGATGTGGCTGCGGACGTTGGCGATCTGCAGGTGGGTGGCGTGGCCGGTGGCAGGCGGCCTCGCAGGCGTCGGAGGTGGTGCCAGACCGCGTAGCGGTGCAGTATCGCGCGTTCTTCGTGATCGTCACGGGACGCGACGATCCGGGATGTCGAGCGTTCGAGTGTGACGAGTCACTCGCCGCGGTCGGGCAGCATGCCTCCGGCGACGAGAACGGCCCGCAAACGATGGGCGACGCGCTCCGTCGCGACGGGAGCGCCGACCAGGTCCTCAAACTGCTCGTGGGTGATCGCCGACCACCGTGGGTACCATGGCCGGTAGTGGTTGGTTTCGGCGAACACCACGTGCCGGAAACGGGTCTCCTGAAGTGACCCTCAGATCGCAGCTGCCGCTCTACCCGTACCGGCGGCTGGTCCTCCTTGGAGCAGTACCGCTCCCACACCGCGCTCTCGAACTTCTCCGCCCCGTTCATCAGCCCGATGCCCTCGGCCGAACACGATCAGCTGCTCCGCCAAGCCCGCCGACTGAGCTTGTCGTTTAACCCCTCAACCCCGCAGCGTCGCGGTTCGGGATACAGGCGGCTGTGACTCGGCGGGGGCCGCATATTTCGTTCCGATGGATGGAGGGGCCCTGCCAGACTGCAAGCCATGAGTATTCGTATGCACAAGCAGTGCTCAGGACCCCGGACCTGGGCGAGGCCCTTCGAGTAGCCCACCAGTTGCTTGCACTCGCTGACACCTCGGGGATGGATGTCACTTTCCTGGCCAGGGTCCACACCTCGCAGGCGCTGGAAAAGGTGAGCGAGATCCTCACCGATTTGAGTTGGTGGTCGGAGAGCGCTGAGCGCCCAGCCTCGTCAGATGACGGCGCTGACCCGGCCGGGCACCTGCCCGTTCAGGTCAAGTCGTTCTGTCAGGAACCGGACGCCGTGGATGGGTTCTTGGCCGCGGGCGGCTGTCGACGTACACGAGCCGCCTGCACAGCACCCCCGGACAGCGCAGGGTGATCAGGCGCCCGGACCAGGCATCCCGGGCCACCTGGTGCTCGTGCCCCAGGTCATGGGGGCTCGGGGTGATCACGATGCACAGGGCCATGCCGCCGCCGGGGTCTCGCTGCGCCGCGTCACGTCTCGGCCCGCGCGTGCTCGATGCTCTCCGCGCCGCCGACTGACCGCTGCCCGGCGGCACGCTCCATCTGGTGGACCTGGGCGCGGCGGTCCTGCTCCTGACTGCTGGTCAGCACCACACAGGCCATGTCCTCCACCATGCGTGCGAAGAGGGCGTGACCGCTCTCGGCCGTGTGCGACATCATCGCGACGCCTCCGGCGTCCAGGTCGCTGGTCGCGTCCAGCTCCCACCGGCAGCCGTCGCCGGACATGCAGCGGGCCGTCATGGTCACCTCGCTGTCCGGGTGCCGCAGCACCCGGTAGACGACGCCCCGCAGGGTGCTCCTGACGCTCACCGGCCCGCCTCCCCACCGGGCCACCCCTGGTGCGCGGGGTGGCGGATGACCTCCGCGTTCGCCCGCCGCACCCGCCGGTGCTCCCGGTCCTGGCGGGCCACCTCACGCTCAGCGCGCCACGCGTCGCAGCAGTCGCACCCCGGGGCGCCGTTCGGCTCGACGCCGTACGTCGGGTCCACCGCGCTCACGGGCACGG
Source organism: Streptomyces sp. NPDC031265 (assembly GCF_055570295.1). Classification (NCBI taxonomy): domain Bacteria; kingdom Bacillati; phylum Actinomycetota; class Actinomycetes; order Kitasatosporales; family Streptomycetaceae; genus Streptomyces; species Streptomyces sp. NPDC031265. The sequence continues at coordinate 83,205 of NZ_JBVIHM010000026.1, read as the reverse complement.
AGCCGTACTCCGGCCCCGTGGGCACTCCCACCGGCAGTGCCCACATCAGCGCCGACCCCCCACCGGGGTGTCGAGCACGCGGGCCCGCGCGAGCTCCTCGCGGGTGAGGTGACGCAGGGATGCCGGCGCCGTCGCCCACTGGGCCCCGCCGCCAGGAGGCCGCAGGTACACACTCCCCTCGTAGCGCTCCTCAACCACCCCGACCCTGTTGTTCGCGGTGTCCACTACGTACTGCGGGCTGCTGTCCACGCCGTCTCGCCGTCCCTTCGCGGGCGATCACGGTGCGCCGGGGTTGGTGGCCATACCCGCCGGACCGTTGACTGCGGTCGCGGGGAGTTCGTCTCTGCCGGAAGTCAACGCCCGTAGCGGGGCCGTACTCATCACCTAACTCCCGGGGCCGATGGGGGGGTTAGGTGACTGGCAGGGTTTCCCGGCGGTTCCCCCTAGGTGGATTTGACCAGTCATTTACCTAACGGGGAGTGCCGTCTCCCCTACTGTGCGGATATGGACGTCACGCGGAACGCGGCCCTTGAAGCGTGGATGACCGAACACGGCCACAGCTCCAACTCCCTTGTCAGAGCCCTGAATTCAGCGGTCGAACGCCTCACCGGGCGGGAAGGGCGCTACGACGGCCGTGCAGTGCGCGACTGGAAATCAGGACGGGTCAGATGGCCCAACGCGCGCACCCGCGAGGCGCTGAAGGACGTGACCGGCCGTCCGGCGACAGATCTAGGGTTCGTGTCACGGGGCCAGAGCGCCACCGCCACCGCATCACCGCAGGAGGAGGACCCCGACGTGAAGCGCCGCACCTTCGTGGGCGGCATGGCTGCCGCCGCCGCAACCGCCGCCGCCCTGGTGTCACCGCCACACGCCGTATCGGTATGGGCGACGTCGACCGCCTCACGGCGCGATTCGCCGAGATCTCGCCAGTGACCACCGCCACGGCGGACAACTCGGCATCGAGCACAGGGCCGCAGCCCTCGCCAATGAGGCGCTGAACCTCCAGAACGCGGGCAGCGCGAGTCAGCGCGTGCGCAGCAGCCTCTACGGCTCGGCCGCCGCGTTCCGCTCCTCGGCGATGTGGGCCGCCATCGACGGCCGCCGCTACGACGACGCGCGGGCGCACATGCGCGAGGCGCAGGCCCTCGCCGAAATGTCCGGCGACCAGGCGATCAAGTTCCGCATCTGGAGCCACGGGGGAACCCTGTTCCGCCACATGGGCCGCCCGGCCGACGCGTTCGCCGCGAACGACGTGGCCCGCAGGCTGCATGTCACGCGCCAGGACCCCCTGTTCGCGTCCCTCGGCCTGGCCCGGCAGGGAGCCATCGACGGTGCGGCCCAGGACCGTACCGGCACCCGCCGCGCGTTCGACCAGGCACAGGACGCCATGGAGCGCGCAGACGCCGCCGGCGCCCGGCCGGTGTGGCTGAGCGCCTTCTACGACCAGGCCGAACTGGATTCGCTGGCCCTGTCGGCGTACCTGGCGCTCGGCGACTACGAGACCGCCGCCCACCGCTGCCTGGCCGCCCTGCGGCCCTACATGGCCCGCTCCCGCGCCATCGCCACCACCCGCCTCGCACACGCGCAGCTCGCCCAGGGAGCAGCCGACACCGCCACGGCCACCGCGATGAACGTCCCCGGCGACGCCGCTACCCACCACGCCCGTGTAGCCCGCATGCTGCAAGAGTTCGGAGCCGCGCTGCGCGCCACCGCGCCGCGAAGTCCCGCCGTGCAGACCTGGACCGAGCACACCGCCACCTGGAGGCCCACCCCATGACCACGGCACCCGCGATCGAACTGCGCACCGCCACCACCCTCGCCCCGATCCGCGGCGACCTGCTCGACGTCTACGCCGAAGTACGCGCCCCACTGCTCCACCTGCCCAACTACGCGGTCACCGCGTTCGGCGAACGCCTCGACCGACACGGCAACACCGACCCCGGGTTCGTGGCCGTCCTCGCATACGCCGACGGGCATCCCGTCGGCTACGCCTACGCCAACACCATCGAGCACGGCGACCGATACTGGCAGCGCATCACCCCGCTACCGGCACACCAGTACACCGAGCATCCGGCCGTGGCCATGAAGGAAATCGGCGTACGCCCGGCATGGCGGGGCACGGGGACCGCGCGGCGCATCCATGACGCGCTCCTCAACGGCCGCGAAGAGCCGTACGTCACCCTGATGGTCAACCCGGCCGCCGGAGACGGAAAAGTCCACGCGCTCTACCAGTCGTGGGGGTACACGGACATCGGGCAGAGCCAGCCCTCAGCCGCCTCACCCATCCTCACAGCAATGATCCGCACCACCCACTGACCCACCACCACGTAGAGCTCGTAACACGATCATGCTCGGTGTTTGTTGAGGCGTCGCCAGCAGATGAGGCTGCAGGCGAGGGAGACGAAGGCGTCGTGGAGTTCGGTGCGGCGTTCCCAGCGGACGGCGAGTCGTTTGTGGAGCAGGGCGAAGGCCGGACAAGACATGGGGATAGGACCCGATAGGCTGCTTCACCTGGAAAGTGCCTCCGCCAGAGGCGGGAACAAGGACCTCAGCAATCCTCATTCTCGCTGGCCAGGGGCACTTTCTGCTTGCCTGATCACCTGCCGGACAGCACGCTTCATGAAAGCGCGAGGCTAAGACCTGTCCCGTAACTGCTGGTCACGGATGAGATGATCTTGGGGTGTCTGGTGTGATCACGGCGTCGGAGCCGTCCTGGATAGCCCCGTTCACCGGGCTGAGCCCGCGATCCTTCGGCAAGCTGGTAACCGTGCTGCGCCGCGAGGGTGCGGATCCGGTCCGCAAGGGCCGCCCGTGGTCGCTTCCGCTGGAGGACCGGGTGCTGCTGGTCGCGGCGTACTGGCGCACGAACTTGACGATGCGCCAACTCGCTCCGCTCTTCGGTATATCGAAGTCCGCGGCCGACCCCATCATCAACCACCTCGGCCCGTCGCTCGCGCTCCAGCCCCGCAAGCGGTTCCACAAGGACACCGTGCTCATCGTGGACGGCACGCTGGTGCCCACCCGCGACCACACGATCGCCGAGCAGTCCAAGAACTACCGGTACTCGACGAACCACCAGGTCGTCATCGACGCCGACACCCGGCTCGTCGTCGTGGCCGGCCGGCCCCTGCCGGGCAACCGCAACGACTGCAAGGCGTGGGAGGAGTCCGGCGCGAAGGCTGCCGTCGGCAAGACCATAACCATCGCCGACGGCGGCTACCCGGGCACCGGGCTCGTGATGCCCCACCGCCGGCGCAGAGGAGAAGAACTGCCCGACTGGAAACAGGCCCACAACAAGTCCCACAAGCAGGTCCGCGCCCGCGTCGAGCACGTCTTCGCCCGCATGAAGACCTGGAAAATCCTCCGCGACTGCCGCCTCAAAGGCGACGGCGTCCACCACGCGATGCTCGGCATCGCACGCCTGCACAACCTCAACCTCGCCGGATAGGCGAGCGGCCGGACCGGCCACCGACCACGTCCATACCCAGTGAAAGATCATTTACGGGACAAGCCTTAGCAACGCACGCCCTGGTCCGTAGGGACGTGCACCGAACGAGGTTGTAAGACGGCTGCCTTTTCGTGCGCGTGGGGCCCCGGATTAAGACAGGACCCCCACCACAGTTACTCAATCAGAAATTCGGCTGCAAAAACGACCCGAACGTGTAAGTACCGGTCGTCAGGTGGCGAGTGCTATTGAGTACGACATCAGGATATCCACCGAAGCTCAGGGTGGATTGCTGGTTGTAAAATCCGTCGTTGGGCATCATGCAGTCCAACCACTCATAGTCGCCCGGCAGCAACTTCAGGGTGCGGGCAGGACCGCTACTCGCACCAATTTTCTGCGAATACACGTAGCTGCCCTCCGCTAGGTATATTGTGCGACTCGTGCAGCTATTTGGCATGGTGAAGTCGGGGCTCCCGGCGAGTTTGGACGTTCGGGTGTTGTACGCCGTCGCGGCGGCGCTGGCCGGAGTTTCGGTCAGTGTAAATATGGATGTGATCGCGAGCGCGACAGTGGCCGCATGAGCCACTCGACGCCCTTGCAGCTTGACCTTGAAATACGACATGCGTGACCCCTAATCGCATAAGCAGTTGCCGGACGGTTTTCCATCAATAACTGAGCGCAAGCGCATGTACCGATGAGGCTTGCAGTCCGAAAAATTCTTCCGGGCGGCCGCAGCTCATGTTACCCCGTCCCTTCTCGATGCGGGGGTATAAATTTTGTAGATTTTGTACCTTACGCGAGCAATTTAACTCTTTGTCTCGCCAGCCGCCGTGACTGAATGAGCAGCAGTTTCGCGTGTATTGAGCATGGAATCAACAGTTCCGTGTGCTCCTTTTTAAGTCTTTCTATCGAGAATCGCGGAGTAATAGTTCTTACCTCCTTGTGTGCCAAGAATCCAGGCGTTTCGGCTCGATGCCGCATCAGCGTCGTGAAACCTACTTGCTGACCGAATGAACCGAGCCCAGCAGATATTGATCAGAACCCTTTATAACGGTGACGGAAGAAGATTGCGCCCCAGCGTCTTCCCTCAACATATGTTGCAGAGCCAGTGCTGGACCGTGGGATCGCCAGGGCGCTCACTGGTCACTGCTCTCTTCGGTTGGTGTCGGCGAGGGTTGCCGGCCTCGCCTTCAAAGACGATGTGGGCTCCGAGCGCCGCCGCGGTGCATCCACCTGTGGCCATACCTCTTTATTCCACAGCTGGACCGCGGCCTCGTCGCGCTCCAGTGCCCGGCGGCCCGGGCCCTGCCAGGACCAGCCGTGCCGGTGCAGCAGCCCCCACACCCCCGCCATCGAGCAGGAGGTCCGGAACTTCCAGGCGGTCACCGTTCTGATCCGCAGCAGGGCCCACCGCTGGTCCTCCCAACCGTGTGCGGCCGGCCCCGGTGCCAGCTCCGCCTCCAGGTCAGCGAACTGCGCATCGGACAGCTTCTGGCGTCTGGGCTGTCCCTGCACCGGCGACTCGGCACCGCTCTCCCGCCACGCACGCCGCCAGCGTTCCACCGACAGCTCAGTCACCCCCAGGTCCTTCGCGACCACCGAAGTCTTCTCACCACGGGCAAACCGCTGGCCCCCCCCCTCACGAAACCGCCCCGCCGCTCAACGGTCAGCCCACCACCCTGCGCATATCGCATAGTTCCGGCGTATCGCAGGAATCAGCGCCTGTCATCACCCGACACCAAACCGAAGAGATCAGTAGTCATTGGAGCCCCTCGGATCGGGGGCGGGCGGCGGCCGAAACCACCGCCCATCAAGCGTGCCGCTCAGACCATGTCAGCGGTTTCGTGGAACAGCCGTGCCGTTCGGTGCAGGGAGCGCTTCAGCGGATGGAGCTCCGAGGCGAGCTCTTCGTCACCACGAGCCACCGCGTCGAGGAGAGCAGCGACCGGGGCTTCGAGGTTGGTGAGCGCATCGCCCAGGGCGGAGAGGAACTCCGCAGCCGACTCGACGTCCGCATCGGCGAGCGCCTCGGACTGCAAGGCCAGCTTGGCGGTTGCGCGGATCTGGTCAGCGAGTTCCCTGCTGATCCGGACGTTCCTGGTCACGGGATCCTCCTGATTGTTGGCTCTCGAGCGGAGGCTGTGCGCCTCCTTGTACCAGAGAGCGCGCATCGCAGTCCGATGTCGAGGCGGTCCGTGGCCAGGTCCTGGCCAGCGAACCACGGCGCGCGGAGCGTGCCGTACCGCCGACCAGCACGCGCCCGGACAGGGATCCACAAAGGAAAGAGCAGGCGCTCCGCCCGGCCGCCGGTCCAGCCCCGTCAAGGATCCGAGCCATGACAAGTCGGACAGTGCACCTGGCCTCCCGGTCTACACACGGGTGTTGGGGACGCCGACTGCCTGGGCACGGTGGACAGCATGGGAAGCGTTGACGAACGGCAAGAGGCCCTGGCGCTGGCCGCGAAGGCCCGAAACGTGACATGGGCAGCAGACGGCACGCCCTGGCAGCGCGTGTTACGCGCAATCAGCGGCGGCAGATGGAGCCGGCAGACCACCGGCTGGACCGTAATCAGGCTGGATGCACCCTGGCAGGACACTCCCTCCTCGGAACGCCCCGGATGGAGGGAGCGTGCCGCCAACCTCGCCGGCGATGTCGCCTTCGCCGTCGACTACACCGTCTGCGCCCACTGCGGACTCGGGTGGATCGAGTGGCCCTACACCATGGAGAAGTACCAGCGGTGCGGACTGGCCACCTCGGCCTTGGAGGCGCTGCGCCTCGAGCACCCCGGCCTGTCCTGGCACACCCTCGGTGGCCACTTCCAGGACTCCCGAGCCTTCTGGGCGGCCGTCGGCACAGGCGTGCCGGGGGCCTACCAGCAGCGCGAGACCTGCCCGCACGCGCCCGAAGGATGAGCCGCCCAGCGCCGCGCGCCGACAGGGGCACGCGCCACGGCCGCGGCGCGCACATCGTGCTCCAGGCGCTGCACGTGGACGTCCTGCACCTCGGCCAGGCCGACGCCGACCAGGACGTCGGCGGCGCGCACTGCAGATTGAACTTTGGGCTAAGCCGGCCCGTGCTGGACCAAGTCCTCTTCCTCCGGCTTACGCGGAGAAGACACCTCATGCAGTTAAGCCGTCAAGCGGAGGCCGGTCCTCGGCGGAAATCGGGTACTCGCCGCGGACACGGCCTGCGAGGCTGTGGGGGTGACTGAGACGACCCCGTATGACGCCGACCGTGCCCGATTCACTCGCCAGGCGCTGGCCCGCCTCGTCCTGTGCGATCACGCAGCGGACGTCGCGGACGGCGCCATCGGTCTGGTCGCCACCGAGAACGACCCTGACACTGGTCCCGGAGGCCGGGTAAGCCAGGCCTTCCAGCTCATCGAACTCGCGGAGCGCGCTCTGGCCTCGGCCGTGATCTACGAACGCGAGCGAGGCAGCTCCTGGAGGGAGATCGCCCAGTACCTGGGCATCGGTCCAGCAGAAGCGGAAGAGCGGTTTGCCGCGAACCTGGACGGCTGGAACACCGCGTTCGACACCCCCTATCGGCTCGACGACACCGGCCGAAAGCGCATACCCCAGCTGCCCACGGCAGCGTATGACCCAGCCTGGGCATGCGACCGGCTCGATACCTGGGCCAGGAACCGGCTCATTCTTGTCAACGACGAGCGTCCCGTCAGCTCGGGTCTCGTCAAAGCTGTGCCGGAGAAGGAAGTCCCGTCAGTGACCCCGTAGCGGCGTTGGCGGGGAAGGCGATCGCCTCGTCGAACAGACTGCGCGCCTGAAGGCAGTGGTGGAGCTGCCCCAGCATCCGATTGAACAGGTGCCGCAGAGCCATGGCTCCGTAATAGCGCAGAGCCATGGCTAATCGACAACATGACCACGTGGTGGCCGTATGGACTCGATCCAGATGGGGCACCAACGATGCCCTGGTGAGTAAAGGCGGCTTGTTGGGGATCAGCGGAAGTCGGCGGAGGCTTGTCTTCCACAGCCGGATTCGCCACGCCAGCGGCATCCTCGGAAGACCCACGGGTGCGGCGCATCACCAGTACCTGTTCGCCGCCCGAGACGCGGGCGCGGCGACGCGCCTACAGGGTCCACACCGACTCACCGACGTCGAGTTTGCCGATTTGTCGATCACCTGAGCACATGTCTGGCCAGTCCGTCACCAGGCGCGATGGTCGGGTTCAGCGTCTTCTCGTACCGACCACTCGATCCTGCGTTCGGCTGATTCCTTCAGCGATCGGTAGAAGCGGTCCTCGACCGACCCCTGCTCAAGGGTGGCCATGACACGTACGGCGTTGTCTCTGATCTCGGTGTCCTCGGGGTATGGCGTACCCGGGGCTGTGACCAGGTCCCCTGCGCTGGCTGCACTGTGCAAACTGGCGCCGACGACCTGCAGCAACTCCTGCGAGTGTGCGGCTGCTGCATGGAGTACTTCGCCCACGAACTCTGGAGCCAGCCAGATGAGGTCGCTGTCGACCGCCCCGAGCAGGACCGCGGCCGCCCGGCGTTCCTGGGGCGATCCTGCGCGCACGGCGTCGGCAAGCAGCGCCTGCGCTTGCTGGTCGACGTGCTGGGCTGCCGCACGGAACAGATCTGGGGCATGGTGCTCTCGGCGCGAGGCAATGCGGGATCCGGGTTCTGCCGCTGCCGTCCAGAGAAGGATTCGCCGCAGGTGGGTCAGACAGTGAGGGGCTTCTGACAAGCGCAGAGGGACGAGCCACTGGTACGGGAGAGGGTCGTATCGGGGGTTTTGTTCTAGGTTTTGTTCCCAGTGCTCGACCCGGGCCGTTAGAAGGCTCAGGACATCGTCACCATGGGTCTCTGAGGCGATAGACAACAACTTGTGGATCTCGTAGCCGTCCAGCCTCTCAACGGTCCGGAGCTGGTCGAGCAGCAAGGTTCTCTGCGCGCGTGACAGATCGGTCCATGACAGCCATTCATAGACTGTGACCGCCCGGGCAACCTCCTGTGCAACGCCAGCGTCCCCCGCCAGGGGCACTGAAGCCATCAACTCCAGGGCCGCTGCGCGGTCGGTCGCGGACAGAACACCGGCTGCTTGGATGGTCAGGCGCCGCACGACGGGATCGCGGTCGCCGGCAAGGATCCGGCCCAGGCTAGCCGACGTCGCCGTGGGCAACCGATGGACCGACTGCCGGTCTGCGAGTGCCATGGCCACCGCGCGTTTCAACGACGCCTGGCCGCAAGCGATGAGTTCCTTGCCTCGTTTGATCCCCACCTCAGGGGTCAGACGCAGCAGTGCGTTCACTGTTGCCGGCACCACTGCCTGCTGCACCTGCTCACTGCAGCGAGCTGCGTCGGCGCAGATCAGTTCGGCCAAATCCGGGCGAACTGCGAAAAGGTGGCTCAAAAACGGGTGGGCGTGCTCGGGCGAGTACCCGAGAATGGCGTATCCGTCGGTGAGAAGGGCCTGCATCTGGTCCCAGACCTCGCGCGGTTGCTGGGCTCGGGTTGCCTCCGCGGTATTACACAGCTGAGCGTCCCATGCAGAGGCGGCCGCTTGGTGGTCCTCACCTTCGCGGAGGCTGCGCATAGGGGTCCACCAGCTGGTGTGCAGTGTGATGGCCAAGTCATGGGCCATCGAGGCGGGCAGGGCATCGAGAACTTCCCCAGCTGCCTGCCGATTGTCATCGCAGCCGTAGGTGAGGTTCCAGTCCACTGCGCGCCGGACGCCGAGCGCGGCCACGGGACCCGGTGCGATCCGGCGCGTGTGGTCGCGCAGCTCCTGCAACAGGCTGGTGACGTGCGTGTCACCGGCCTGGTGGGTGCTGCGCAGGGCTGCTTCAAAGCAGACGGCGGCTCGCGCCGAGCGGCGCTGATCTTGCTGGGCATACTCTGCAAACAGCACATCGAGTGCTTGGCGGCGGACGACTTGAACCTGCTCCATAGAAATGCGGGCACGCTGAATCGTCAGCGTCCACCCCTGCTGGGTCGTGCTTTCCGCTTCAGCAGCGAAGACAGGGTCGAGGAGAGCAAGGGGCATGGTCGGGTGTACGGATGGGTTCTCTGCCGCGGCCCACCGCCCGACGGCACGGATGACGGCCTGCTGATAGGCGAACGGCTTGCCCAACTCGTATGAGGCCAGCTGCGTGAGGATTCGCAAGGCGTGGTCGGGGTGGGCGTTCAGCGTGCGCGCATCGTCCCTTCCCAGCTCCCACAGCAGATCGCAGGCCTCGTCGATGTACTGCAGGTCATGGGCAACGGCATCAAGTACTGGGGGAAGAGCTCGGCGCACTGCTGGGTCGGTCTGGTGCTCGTACAGCCACCGCACGAGGCCAAGGGTACGGGCTGGCTGGAAGACACCGATCTGGCGCAGGAAGGGCAGGTGGGCCGCCTGCTGCTGCGGTACTGCCTCCTGGATGATGTGCGTGATCTCGGCCCACAAGGGCTCGGCGAGCATGAGGGCGTTGGGGGTGTCCTGGCTCCACTGCCACTCCACGCGGCTGGTGTTGACCAGAGCGTGCAGGAGCGGCTCATCCGTCTGTAGCACGGAGTGAGCGCGCTCGAGATAGCCGCTCGACGCGGCTGAGGCCGGCAGTAGGGCGGCGTCAGCAAGGACGACGTCGCCCAGCAGGTCGGGCACAACACGCAGCGAGGATCCGCGGCGAAGTAGTACGCCCGACTCCTCCAGGGCCCTGATGCGGGGCACGAGTTCATAAAAGGGCCGGCCTGCGAGCTCTGCCAGAACCTGCTGGTACACCGGGACGTTCTCGCGGAACGGCTGGAGGAGGCAGATCGCGTTCAGGACTTCTCTGAGGCGATCGCTGTCCGCTCCGTGGTCGGGAATTGCCGCGCGCAGGAAAGCGTCGGCGAGCTGCTGGCGGATATGGCCGTCCGTCTGCAACACCGATGTGGTCAGGCGGCCTTCTCGAATCTGTACGGCGCCGGCGATCAGAAGCAGAGGGCAGTCTTTGGCTGCGTGGGCCAGGCGGGAGGCGAGCTGCTGCTTGCCGGGGCCCAGAGCCTCGGCGGCAAGTGTTGTGGCCTCGCTGGTTGACAGCTCCTTCAATGACCAGGTCGGGACGGTCGTCGGGTCCATGCCCAGGCCTCGCAGAGCATCACGGACGGCAGGCAGGCCATAGGGGCGGGTAGCCATGAGGATCTTCGCCTCGGGCCGTTGGCGTCGCACGTGGGTGATGAAGGAGCGCAGCCCCGCTCCGTACTCCTGGGCATCGTCGATGACCACGAGAAGGTCGCCAGTGGCAGGTAGCAGCTCGAATGCCTCCGGCGAGGGCATCTCCCGGGGAGCCACCCTGACAGCGGCCGCCGGCGTGTCCTTTTCCAACCGCTGGCACACGGCCTTCAGCAGGCGGCTCTTACCGGCGCCTGCGGCACCGATGAGCAAACCCAGCATCGACGCGTCGGCCGTGTCGTCGCTGACAAAGCCAGCAAGTCTCTCGAGCTCGTCGGCACGTCCCACGAGCGTCCAACGGTGAGAGTACCGGTCACCCTGCCGGAACTGGTCAAAGGCTTCATCGGGCGTCTCCCACGGGGTGGGAGCGCTGACCCCGAGGAACGGCTCACGAAGTCCCGGAAAGTACCTGTCGACAAGGCGTACTGCCACGTCCTTGTCGAGTCCGGCCACCTCGCGGGCCAGATCTTCGGCGTCCCGCAGCTCCCAGTCTGGCTGCGTGTCGACCTCTTGGCGCACCCGGACCGTTACGGTGGCAGTCACCCACAGCAAACACCGATCCACGCGCGCCTCGGCCATGTCCAGCGCGTCGACTGCGGCTCGGAATGTGGTGGGATGGTACTTGTCATAGCGCTTGGCCTGAATACCGATGCGCTCACCGGTCTGTGTCACCACACGCACGTCGATCCCGTGCTGCTCCTCGCCCCGGCCGCCGAACCGCTCTACTTGCGCACCGGGGAACACCTCTGCAGCTAGCTCTGCGCAGAAGGCCTCGAAGACGTATTCATCGAGAATCTTGAACGGCAGACCTGACAGACGGGGCAATCCCACCGCGGGCGCTGATGCGAACGGCCTACCCGGCACGGCTCCCACAGCGCTCCGCACGAGCTGAAGAAGGTCAGGATCGGGAACTGTTCGCCCTCGCTCCCAGCTGCTGATTGTCTGCTGCCCAACGCCCACACGCAGCGCCAGATCTCGCTGCGACCAACCGCGGGACACACGCACGGCCTTCAGCCACGCCGAAAAATCCTTCACAAGATAAACCTACGTATGGCCTACGTGACACTCAAGGATGGGCTGAAGGGAACCCTGCCACCTATGCCGGTCGCACCCATCGCAGAGTCAGCACACAACCTCACGAATCGACCACGGTAGTGAGCCGCCATCACGCCCCCGAGTCGGACCGGTGGGTTCCAGATCTCCATCAGCCACACGAGCAAGATCGTCGGCCCCGCAACATGGACGCAGTCGAGCTGTACCCACGGCTGCGGACAGACGACATCTGAACCAAGCACAGCCCCACCCTCCGCCCACGTCCCCCACTGCCGAAACAAACGCGCCTCACACTCCCCCACCTCTAGAGAATGGACATCCGGGCCGTGGACTCCGTGGCCCTGCTGGACCCCAAGGGCGCGCCGCACGACATCGTGCAGGCGATCGGCCGTGCGCTGCGTCAGAAGCCCGGAGAAGTCAAGCTCGCCTCTTTGATCGTGCCGGTATTCCTCCAGCTCGATGAAAGTCCGGAGGATATGTTCACCTCGGGTTCGCACAAGCCGTTGGTGAAGGTATTGGAAGGTCTGCGGGCTCACGATGAGGAAGCCGTGGAATTGCTGGCGATCCCGCAGGAGCCTCAGAAGGACGTCGCGCAGCCCTCCGAATACATCGGCGCCGCGCCCGGTGATAACGAGGAAGAAACCCGTCTGCTGCTCCGTTTTGCGGCTCCGCGTGATCCGGTGATGGTCGCGAACTGGGTGTCCTTCAACGTGATCGACACGGAGCGGCAGGACTGGGCGCGCGGCTGGGCGAAGCTCAAGGAGTACACGGAGCGTGAGGGGCACGCCCGGGTGCCGTACGAGCACAAGGAGGGCGCGTTCCCGCTGGGGACGTGGGTCGCGGAGCAGCGGCGGGCGTACGGGGCCGGGCAGATGAACGGCCGGCGCGCGGCGCGGCTGGAGAAGCTGGGCATGGCCCTGGACGGCGGCCGACGCGCGGTTCCAGGAGAACCTGGCGGCGGCCCGGTTGTACTACGCGCAGCACTGGACGCTGTGCGCGCCCCGGTCGGCGGCCGCGCTGGACAAGCCGATCGGGCAGTGGCTGTCCAATCTGCGCCGTCCCGGTGCGCTGGCCGAACACCCGGAGTGGGAGGCCGCGTTGAAGGAGATCGACGAGGACTGGAACCCGTCGTGGCCCACCGAGTGGCAGCGGCACTACGCCGCGCTGCGCGAGCTGGTGCGCGACGAGGAAGGCCCGGCGGAGGTTCTGCCCGGCTTCACCGTGCACGGCATGGACGTCGGCAAGTGGCTGGCCCGGCAGCGGAAGCCCGAGGTGTGGGCGGCCCTGACGGAGGGGCAGCGCGAGCGCCTGGAGGCCGTCGGCGTCACCGTGCTCGCTGAGGCACCGGCCCCTGTGGAGCCGGATGTGTCCGCGGAGCCGTCCACGGCGCCCGTAAGCGCCTTCGAGAGGGGCGTTGCGCCCCTAGCGCAGTACAAGGGCCCGCACGGGCTCTGTGAAGGTCCCCTGGGCCCACGTAGAGGCGTTGCCGGACGGGACGGAGGTCAAGCTCGGGGTGTTCCTGTCCAACACCAAGAGTCGCCGGAGCAAGCTGACCGTCGACAAGCTGCGGACGCTGGTCGGCCTCGGGCTGGAGGGGGCGGCCACGGAAGGAGCGGCGTGATGACCGCACCCGAGGAAGGCAGTGGGGGGGGGGGGGGGGGGGGGGGGGGGGACCGGCCACGAGACCGTTGCCGGGAACAGAAAAAG
>NZ_JBVIHM010000026.1:2908-69835 GCF_055570295.1 Streptomyces sp. NPDC031265 | reverse complement strand
GTGGGGAGAGGGGGAGGAACCGGACGACAACCCACAAAGGGCGGCTCCGGCCCCCCCCCCCCCCCCCCCCCCCCCCCCCCCCCCACCAGGGCCTTCGCCGAGGCGGAGGACGTCATCTCGGCTGTGCTGTCCGAACCGGGGGTGCAGGCGGTGCGGGCCCGGGTGGAGGCGGCGGAGACGGAGCTCGGCATGGAGCTGTGCGCCCGTCTCCAGCCGTTCCAGGACCGCTACGACCAGGCCGCGGCGGAGGACGACGCGGCCCGGCTCACCGAGGTCTGTGCGGGCAAGCACGGCCGCTGGGGGCGGATCTGCGTCCTGCCCGACGGGCACGAGACCTCGATGGAGGAACCGCACTGGGGCGCAACAGCGAAGGCCGGCCGCTCGCTTGGGCGGGCAGCGGACCCAACGACTGGTGAGCCGCGAGTGAGACCGGCGACAGGACTGCGGGGCGCAGGGCGGTCCGGAGTCCTGTCGCCGTCCAGGGACAGCGGCGCCGCACCCAGGCCCTACACGCACTTGAGTGCGAAGCCCGAGGGCTCTGACCTGCGGCATCGCGCTGATGTGTGTATAGGCCCTGGGATGTCGAGCCGCTCCCCTGACGCCGCGGGGCAATCTCCCCGCACCTGGCCGCGTCAGGCTTGAGCGCCCATGCGGATTTGTCGGTGCGTCGCTGTCAGTGCCCGCTCGTACGCTGTTGGCCGACGCAGGCGCGCCGGAGCATGGAGGCGTTCATGGCACGACAGCTGACGTATGAACAGCGGATCGCTTTGATCAACAAATGGAAGAACCCCCCGGGTGCTTCCGAACAGCTCCGGCTGGAGCGCGCCGAGCGCATGGTGAAACAGGCGGTCCTCCGACACGAGCCGTTCCAGGGGCTCGACATCACGGTGGCGTCGAAGGGCTCGTACCCCAACAACACCAACGTCCGCGGTGACAGCGATGTCGACATCATGGTGAAGCTCAACGACCCCTTCCATACAGAGGGGCTGGCGGCTTGGTGGTTTGGGCAGCAGGCCAGTTACACGGGGCCGTGGACCCGGCAGAAGCTCCGCCAGGAGGTCGAGGACGCGCTCACCAACCACTTCGGCTCGGTGGACACGGACCACAACCTCGCCTTGTACGTTCCGGAGGTTGTGGGCAGCCGTCCCAGCATCGACGTGGTGCCGTGCTTCAAGTGGGTGGCCTACGACACCACGGTGCCCGGCGGCGAGTACGTGGGCAGCGTCGTCTACGGGCGCAACGGCAAGCGTGTCATCAACTGGCCCGAACTCCAGCTGGCCAACGGCCGCACAAAGAACACCAACACCAGGTACCGGTACAAGTTCGTGGTGCGGGTGCTGAAGAACGTCGAGAACGATCTCGCCTCCGAGGGCGTGATCAAGGCCCTGCCGTCGTACTTCTCCGAGTGCCTGATCTACAACGTCCCGGACGACGTCTTGCTCCGCGATGGCAGCCTGGACGCTGTGGTCCGCGAGAGTCTGCGGGAGGTCTACCGACAGCTGACGGGAGCCTGGTTCAGCTATCTACGCATGGTGGAGCCGAACGGGATTAAGAAGGTGTTCGGCGAGGGCCAGAAGTGGACGGAGAAGGACGCGCGCGAGCTGATCGAGGGCGCGTGGCACTACCTCAACTACGGAGGCTGACGATGAACACCGCGACCACCATCCGCACCGGCGCCACCATCGCCGCCACCCTCTACACGGTCGTCCTGATCGTTCTGGGCCTGTACCCGTCCGAGTTCCGGTGCCTCTTCGCGTACATCCCGGCCCTCGTGGGCTACGGCACCGTTGTGTTCGACAAGTGGGCCTGGCACTGGCCCGGGATTCACCGCTTCACCGGCCGTGCCTGGGTCACGGGCACCTGGCGGGTAGTGCTTGCCCCGAGCCCGGAGAGCCACATCCCGGAGGGAGGGAACCGGGGTCCGATCACCACGTACATGACGATCGAGCAAACCTTCTGGAGCCTGCACGCCACGCTCCGCACGAAGGAGAGCACCTCACGGTCGAGCAACGCCACGATCGGCGCCCCCGAGAACTCGGGCACTGCCGAGATCACGTTCCTGTACGACAACACGCCCCGCGTGGAACACCAGCCTCGAAGCCCGCGGCACGAAGGGGCCTGCCGGATCGCAGTCACCGGCCTCCAGCCCAAGGCCGCGACCGGGCGCTACTACACCAGCCGATTCACCGCCGGCGACATGGACTTCACCCTGCTCGACCGATCGACCGACTACGGCACGTTCGCCGAAGCTCAGGCCGCCGACCCGGCGCTCACCAGCAACTGAAGATCAGCAATGGGCGGGCCCCGGGTGGCTGGTTCCCCGGGGCCCATGGTGTGTCCGGCGCGGGGCTAGCTCTCGCTGTCCGTCGGGGCGGAGCCAGTCGACGACTTCGGCGTCGATCATCAGGACCGCCTGCGTCTCGTGGCAGCTTCCCTGCTGGATTACGTGGAAGCGGCCGGGGCGGCCCCGGTCTCTTGCCGTGCAGTGACGCGGCGGCGGTGGCCGGCTGGGCCACCCCCCGTACAGCGGTCCAGCCGACACCTGCACGCCGCGAGTGACAGCGAGGCGTGCGCCACAGGCCGGCTCGGAGGGGGTGAGCCACCCGTGGCGCCCAAGGGGCACCCATTGCCTGCCCAACGGTGCCCACCACCTCGTGTACCGCGCCGCGCGTTCGCGGACTGAACGCGCGACCGTCAGGAACGGCCAATCCTGAACCTGGTCACCTCTCGTACCGCACCTGAACGGTCACAGCACCCGGGCCGTCCGCGACGACATCCAGATGGACCGGAAAGTCGTCGCTCTTGCTGACCTTCACGAGACCGCACCTGCTGCTCCATCGCAGACGGTGAACGCCCTGCCCGACCACAGGGGCTGGCAGCCTCCGCGACCTGACAATGATCTGGACATCCCCCTCCGGCACGCCCTCTCCCAGGCCGAGAGGGACGACGGTGTAGCCGGCCTCGGAAGCGATGCGGGTGACCGTGGCGCTGACCAGCGCAACAACCGTCCACTCGTAACTCCCCGGAGCCTTCCCCAGCAAGTCGTCGTAGCCCGAGCCCGTGTCCACCCTCAGAACCAGCACGCCGCCCACCTGCGCGGAGGCGTCAAGGACATGCTCCGCACCTCACCGCCCCAAAGCCCGGACGGCAGCCTGCTGGCTCTGCTCCTCGACACGATCGTCCTCGCCGTCATCGCCACCGTCCGCTGGCACGACCTACAACGCCACGACCAGCAGGTCGCCGCAGCTCGTGAGGCCGTCACCCGCCTCCAAGCCGTCGCGGACCGGGCCGCCACCATTCCCTTGGCCACACTGACGCGAGTGGCTCCCGCCAGCGACATCTCCCAGCTCCGCTACGAACGCGCCGTCCGCGTCGCCGTTCCCGAGCACGCCGAGAAGATCCTCGGCGTGCTCGACTGGGCCGCCCTCGCGGTGGTGCTCGCGCGAGTCGACGCAGACGGCCGTGATCCCACCAAGGCCCTGCGCCAGGCCGCCGGCCAGCGTCCTCTCGACGACGCCCGACACCCTGCACGTCTCCTCAGCTGGCGCATCCAACAGGAGATCCCACGGCTCCAGACGCCCGGCGCCACACGCTCGACACCGGCCACAGCGCCAAAGCCCAGTGCGCGTCGCTCCCCTCGTTGACTGTCGTCCCGCGCGCTCGGCCGCCGCAGGTGCAGGAGTACGCCTGGCCGGCAGTCCAGCTCCGTGGGTATGGGTCAGGCGACGTTCAAGAGTTCGGAGAGGCTGTCGCGGCCGGGGGTGTCGTCCGGGAGTGCTTGGCACAGGGCGACGGCGCGGGTTTTGGTGAGTCCGTTTCGGTAGGAGGCCGGGAGCCCGCCATAAGCCTGTATGGCGACATGAGCGGCGGCTTCCCGGTCGCCATCATGGACGAGGCAGGACGCCTGGTCGATCGCGATCAGTGCCCGGGTCATGAGCGACGGGGCCCGTGACAGTTGGAGGGCGGCGGCCTGCGCTTCGTACGCGCGGCGGGTCTCTCCCAGATGGGTGAGGGCCTGGCTCATGTGGACCTGGTGCTTTTGCATCGGATAGCCGAACCAGGTGTCCGCGCGCTGCTGAGGGCTGAGCCGGTCGGCCAGGCGCTGGACGTCCTTGACAGCGCTGAGGGCCTTGGCGCGGTCGCCGCCGATCGCGTAGGCGCGCGATGCGACGGCGGCTGCGAGGGCGGCAGCCGCGCTGGGGCCTTCACCGGCCAGGTGCCGGGCCTGGTCGGCGAGTTTCGCGGCGGCGGCCGGGGCGCCGTAGTTCAGCGGCACCATGGCCTCTCGACCGAGGACCCAGGCGTGCAGGAGCTGGTCTCCAGACTGCTGGGCGGCGCGTCCGGCGGTGGCGAACCAGCGGTGGGCTTCGCGGTGGTTGCCGAGGTCGTGCAGGACGATCGCGAGCATGCCGGCCATCTGTCCGGTGACGTGGCACAGCTGGCTGCGGCTCTTGTCGGTCTGGGCCTGGAAGAGGAGGGGCTTCATCTCCTCCAGGTCGTCCTGGAGGTTTGCCAGGACGTCGGCCGGGGCCTGGCCGTGGTAGCCGTAGCCGTACCGCTCGGCGGTCGACTCCCAGTAGCCGAGATCGGGATGGGTATGGTCGGCGGCAAGGGCTGCGTCGATGTCGGTACGGGTGGACGTTAAAGCGGCGAGCCCGGTACCTGCCAGACCGGCAGCGAGCGCGCCGCGCATCACATCGCGGCGCTTCATCGGATCGTCTCCATCTCCTCGATCTTGTGCGGGAGTTACCGGGTTTCCGGCCTCCCATGGCCTTGCGGCCAAGCCTAAGTCCGCGCCCGGGATTCCGAGTCCGTCCGCGATCCGCTCCAGCACCGGCAGGGACGTGACGTCGGCGTTTCCGCGCGCGATCTGGCTGACGCGTTCGGCGCGGATGCCGCACGCTTCACTGATCTTGTTGAAGCTGATCTCGCCCTCGGTGTGGGCCAGGGCGAAGACCGTGCTGATGTCGCGCCGGGCCAGGGCCTCGGTGAAGCGGGGATCGCGTCGCACAGCTGCGGGCAGCGCTCCCGTCAGATTCCGAAGTGCCATGCCTACCCCCTCGATTGGTGACACCCCCCACGGAATGTACCCATCGTGGGGCCCCTTACATGGGGTTACCGCGCCGCTCGGGCCGTCCTTAACTGAACGTGCTTGCCCGGTCTACACGACGTCGAACGTCGAGATCCGGGCTTCCCGTTGGCCTGGCGGCCGGAATCCCTCGTTGCTGTGTTCGGCCGCCCCGAACCGAGAGCCGGTGACCCCGCGATGCACGCCGATGGAACAGGAAGGACCAGCCTCCTCCCGAAGGTGACCGAAAGCGCCGGCGCCGACCCGTTGCTCCAGGTCACCTCGGCCCCGGCGCTGCGGGTACCGGTGAGCATGGTGGTCTTGCTGGAGCGTGACATCACCTACGACCACGGGGCGGGGCAAGCCCGAATCGGAGTGGACGTCGTGCTCGGCGACGGCAACACCCAGCGGGCCGAATTGGTCCTGAACCCGTCCCAGATGTACGCGACGTCGGCGCGGTTGGACCGGGCCATCCGGGCTCGCGAGGCCGCCCGCTCGGTCGGCGGCCGGTGATGGGCCGCCACCGGTTACCGGTCGACGGCGACGTGGTGGCCGCTGTCGGCTGGTGGGGTGCGATCCTCACCGGGCTCGTACTGGTCGGCCTCTCCGCTGATCAGGAACTGCGCCATGACGTGTCCGGCGGACGGGCCGCTGTGTCCGTGCCGGATGTGGCTGACGCCCCGGAGGGCGGGGACGACGGCACCTAGACCGCTCCGGCGCCCGGCCCTGGGGATCTGCCGCCGGGTGCCGGAGCACCAGACCGCCCCCCCTTGCGGGCGGCGCGGGCGGCCCTGCCCGGCCGCCCCGCCGTTCCCGTCCCGCCGTGCCCATCGGCTCGGGCTGCGGGGCGGGGACGGCCGCTTGACCCCGGCGACGCCCCTTTGTGGAAGAGGAGATCAGCATGGATACCGGACAGCCCGTCATCGAGCGTTCGGCGGCCCGCACGGCGTGGGAGGAGACCGGAACCGTCCTCGTCCCCGATGCCCTTGAGCGGGGCCGGTTCGAGGAGCTGGTGAAGGAGGCCCACGACCGGATCGGTCTGGCGACTCCGCACGTGCGGGACGAGATGAGCGCCCACCGCGACGGGAGTTTCGCGGCGCCGTTCCACTGCGCGTTCGCACCGGCCGGACCGGTCCTGGAGGCCCTGGCCTACGACAAGGGGCTGTGGGCGGCGGTGCGCGAGGCCACCGGCCTGCCCCGCCTGGTGCCGCGCGGCGGCGCGGTGGTCGTCTACCGCAAGGGCGACTTCCAAGGCGTCCACTTCGACAGCGTGCGGGCCTCGGTGACGGTCGGCGTCGCGCTCACCGAGCACTTACCGCCGATGGGGTGGGCACCGCACTTGCGCGACGCCCACCCCGACGTCCTCACCCGGCTGTGTGCCGACCACGGGCTGTTCCCGGAAGGTGAGGACTTCCAGACCCTGAGCCACGAATTCGGCTCCGGCTCGCTGCGGGCGTTCGCCGGCTACAACGTCCCGCACTGGCGGCCCCCATACCCCGGCGAGCTGGGTCTGCTGGCGACGTTCTCCTACCTCGACCTGTGAGGCCGTGATGCGTCAGGCGTGGCTGTCAGAAGGCAGGGTGGACGTCCCGGCCGATGTCGTGGAGCCGGGGTTGTGGGACGACCTCGCTGAGGAGGCCGGGCAGTGCCGGAAGCAGGCTGTCGTGCGGCACAACCAGCGGCCGGGCCTGCTGGTGATGCGGGACGGTTCGATCACCTCGCCTCAACGCTGCACTGTCCGGAGTCGACACCGGCGCCTTCCGCGACACTGACGGCTTCGCCCAGCGACTGGATCGCGCAGGCGATCAGGTAGTTCCCGAGGATCTTCACGATGTTGGCCTGCTCCGGACGATCGCCGAGTCGCCAGGTCCGCGAGCCGATCACGTCGAAGAGCGGCTGCACGCGGTCGATCAGCTCCTGCTCACCGGCCGCAAGGATGTTGAGTGCCCCGGCTTCGGCGACCGGAACACGGCCGAAGACCGGTGCTGCGACGTACCCGACACCACGCTCCGCGTGTGCCGCGTTGGCCCGGCGGGCCAGGTCGGTGCTCACCGTCGCGAGGTTGACGTGAACCATCCCGCCCGGGGTCTGATCGAGAACACCGGAGTCGATGAACGTCTCGGCGACGGCCCGGTCGTCGGCCAGGACCGAGAAGACCACCGGCGAGTGCATGGCCTCTGCGACCGAGGCGGCTCGCCGGGCGCCCGCTGCGACGAGTTCGTCCGCAGGCCCGTCGGATCGGTTCCAGACCACGACGTCGTGGCCGGCCGTCAAGAGGTTATGTGCGATGGGTTTCCCCATTGCTCCCAGACCGATGACCGCGATGTTGCTCATGCGGAGAACCCTCCCTGTGAACCGTCTAAGACGGGTCCATGATGCCATGGGGTTACCATCATGCCGAACTGTCTAAGACGGTTCGTAGGGTGTTGTGGCTCACTGCGGAGGTTGGAATGACCGAGGACGTACGTCGTGTGTTCCGAATGGACAACGAGGTCCTGGCGTTCCGGTTCACTGCCACCGTCAGCGATCGAGCCGGCATGGCGCCGCGAGAGCGGCTGACTGACTCCGCACGACTGAAGATGTGGCTGCATGTCACAGGGCTCGACGTCCCGGACGTATCGCCGACCGATCTGAAGGGCGCCGTCGAGCTGCGCGAGGCGATCTACCGAATCGGGTCGGCGATCGCCGCAGGTGAACAGCCCGATTCGAAGGATGTCCGCACCCTCAACACGGTTGCGGCCGCTGGGCGCGCGAAGGCCGCGCTCGAACACGATCTCGCAGGATGGCACCTGACCAAGACGACGCCTGTCGGTGACGCCCTCGGGGTCTTGGCCACGGATGCCATCCACATCCTCGGGGGCCCCGACCGCAGCCGCATCAAGAACTGCGAAGGCCCCGGATGTGCAGGGCTCTTCCTTGACACCAGCCGCGGAGCCAACCGCCGTTGGTGTTCCATGAACACCTGCGGTAACAAGGTCAAGAAGGCACGACTCGCCGAGAGCTGACCCCACAGCAGTGATCAGGCACGGCAAGCCCGACCACCCGCCACCCGCACGCAGGAACCGGACAGGACAACCGCCTGACTGCCGGCGATCACACCCACCCCGCGAGTTGCCCGTTACTGACCCACGCTCCTAGGACGTGTTTGAGATGTTGATCAAGGTCGTGTTTCCATCTTGGAATGGCACGTGGAGATCTGACGGACGACCAGTGGTCGCGGCTGGAGCCGCTGTTGCCGCCGATACCGAAGATGGGGAGGCCGCCGCGGGATCGGCGGCAGTGCTTCGACGGGATCTGGTGGCGGGCGAGGACCGGCTCGCCGTGGCGGGACATACCCGAGCGGTACGGGCCGTGGGAGACCGCATACACGCTGTTCCGCCGCTGGCAGATCGACGGAACATGGGCTTTGATCCTCAAGAAGTTGCAGGTCGAGGCAGATGCCGCCGGGCACATCGAGTGGGAGGTGTCCGTCGACTCCACGGTCTGCCGGGCCCACCAGCACGCTGCCGGGGCCCGAAAAAAGGGGCTCGCGATTCGGGCCGGACGGTCCCGGATGGGCTGGCGGCCGAGCCGGACGACCACGGCCTCGGATGCTCGCGCGGCGGCCTGACCACGAAATTGCACCTGGCCGTGGACGCCTCGTTCCACGTCCTGGCGACCGTGGTCACCGCCGGACAGCGCGGCGATGCCCCGGTGTTCACCGAGGTCATGAACCGCATCCGTATTCCCCGGCCGGGCGGCGGACGCCCACGCGTCCGCCCCGACCGCGTGCTCGCGGACCGTGCGTATTCCTCCCGCTCGATCCGCGAATACCTGCGCCGCCGGCAGATCGCGCACACCATCCCGGAGAAGCGTGACCAGGCCGGACACCGTCTGCGGCGCGGCAGCGCGGGCGGACGGCCGCCCGGCTTCGACCGCGAACGCTACAAACGCAGACACAAGGTCGAATGCCGGATCGGCCTGCTGAAACAGGCTCGTGGCGTCGCGACGCGGTACGACAAACTCGCCGTCCGCTACGAGGCCACCGTCCAACTCGCCCTGATACGGCAGTCCCTGTGACCACATCTCAAACACGTCCTAGCACCCAGCCCGGCACTGTCTTCTCCGCCACCGCGTGCAGCAGGAACATCCGCACTGCTGTGAGGACCTTGTTCCTTCGGATCTCCTGCCGCACCGGCTTGGCCCCCGGACCAGGAACCACGACCGGGGCATTGCTGCCCCGGCCCGGCGCCCACTTCAACCACAGCAGGAACAATCCCATCTCCCGGGCTGCGGTCCGCCAGTCCCTTCCCGTGGCCTCGCACCACCGCAGAAACAAGGCGACGCCTTCGGCGTACGCCTTCGTGGTCGTCTCCGCCCGCCCCCTAGCCAACCGGGTCTCCTTCAAAAACCGGTCAGCTGCCCCGACGACCTCGTAGTCCTCGTCGACCACCGTCCAGTACCGACTGCCTGAGGGCAGGGACACAAGAAATGCCCGCACTTCCGCTTCCTCTCCACGCACCGATCGCAACGATCTGCCGCAGAGCCACACCCCCCGAGAACCGTCGCAATGGCCCCAACGAGGAGGACCAACCGACGTCACACCACAGCCTCTGAACCCCTAGAGAATGTGGAGGATCTGGGGCTTTTGAAGCTGGATGTGCTCGGCGTGCGGATGCAGTCATCTATGGCCCATGCGGTCGCGGAGATCCGCCGCATCACTGGGCGGCACCTCGACCTGGACAGTCCTGATCATGTCGACCTCGGGGATGAGGAAACGATTGAGCTGATCCGCTCGGGTGCAGTTCTGGGGTGCTTCCAGATCCAGAGTTCGGGCCAGCAGGACTTGATCGCCAGGCTCCAGCCGCGGCACATGCAGGACGTGATCGCGGACATTTCGCTTTTCCGCCCCGGGCCGGTGGCGGGCGGGACGCCCGCGCGGTTCATCGCCGCACGTCACGGCGATGAAGCACCGCACTATCCGCACCCGGACCTGAAGCCGATCCTGGATGACACGTACGGAGTAGTGATCTGGCACGAGCAAATTATGTCCATTTTTTCCCTGATGACCGGCTGTGACCTGGCGGCCGCAGATGTCGCGCGCCGCGCCCTGGCCGATGCCGACCGCCTGGGGAAGGTGGAGATGTGGTTCCGCCGCGCCGCCGCCGCGCGCGGCTACACACCCTCCGTGGTGGATGAAGTGTGGTCAGTCGTCAAGGAGTTCGGGGCGTATGGGTTTTGCCGGGCGCACGCTGCGGCGTTCGCGGTGCCCGCGGTCCAGTCCGCGTGGCTCAAGGCCCACCACCCGGCGGCGTTCTTCGCCGGGCTGTTCGAACACGACCCTGGGATGTGGCCGAGGTTGCTTCCGCACTCGCTGTGTCCCGTGCTGGTCATGTCTCATTGTGGCGAGGTCACGCCGCAGGCTGTGTCCCGGCGATTTGGCTGGCCGTGTCGCTCTGATGCAGGACGAACATGGGTGGTTTCCGAAAGGATCGCCAGGCCGCAGCGGTGGTCCCCGGCGCCGTCCTGGGGCCGGCGCCGGGGTAGTGCGGAGCGCGAGAGCCGGTCGAGCCGGGCGACTTTCAGCGTGTCGCCCTCGCGCAGCAACGTGAGGACGAGGTCGAGCTTGGGGCGGGAGGCCTTCGCCCCACTCGCCGTATCGAGGTGGATGTTGACGGGGTCGACGCCGGCCCGCAGCAAGGCGTCGATCTGGTGGTCGGGGTTCTGGTTGAGCGCTCGCTCGTCCTACGGCGCCGTACCGACGCCGATCTGCTGCATCACCCCGAGCAGGTCGGGCTGCCCCCGTTCCCCGATGATCCGGCCGTCGGCCAGATAGTAGAAGTTCATGGCCTGCACCGAGATCTTGTTGCCACTCGCCGGAATCCCGAAGAATTCGCCGTCGTGGGTGCCTCGCATGGTGAACCGCGCGGCCACCGTGTCACCTTCGGTGATCATCTCCTCCAGCGTCCACCGGACGTCCGGGAAGGCGCTGCGCATCATCCCGATGACTTCCATGTACCCAGCGGGCCCCCGCAATGGTTCCGGGTGGCTTGGTGCATGGAACACCGCATCCGGAGAAATGACCTCGCGAGCAAGGTCCTCGTCGGCGGTATTGATGAACTCGACGAAGCGGTTCATCACTGACTCGGTGGACTGCAGTGGCATCTCGCGCTGCCTCTCAGGAGACGTTGATGGAGGCTTAGAGCCTAACATCGAATCGATGTAGACATCGATTCGATGTGTCTGTGTGACAATGAAGCCATGCTGGAACTAGCGATACTCGGCTTCCTGGCCGAGGGCCCCCTGCGCGGCCATGAGCTGCGCCGCCGCGTCGCACAGCTGACCGGGTACGCCCGGCCGGTGAGCGATGGCACCCTGTACCCCGCGATCAACCGCCTCGCCAGGGCCGGCCTGCTGGAGCGGAGCACCGATCCGGGCGCCGGTGCCGCACGCTATGTGCTGAGCCTGACCGACGACGGGCGAGCCGAGATGCTGGAGCGCCTGCGCAAGCCGGCCGACCATGAGATCACCGACTTCAGCCGGTTCTTCACCATCCTGGCGTTCCTCTCGCTCCTGCCTGACATCGCCGACCAGCACGCGGTGCTGCGCCGTCGACTGGACTTCCTGCAGGCGCCGGCGAGCTTCTTCTACGACGGTGACGAGCCGCTGCGCGCAGAGCAGGTCACCGACCCCTACCGGCGAGGGATGCTCCTCACGGCCCGCGCCACCAGCCGCGCCGAGCGCGCCTGGCTCCGTGACCTCCTCGGCGAGGGCGAGCCGGGGCCCGATGCCGCGCGCACCCGCAACGATCCCCCTACGCTCGAAGAACCCGCAGGCTGACAGGTGATGGAGGTTCCCCGCATGCTTGCCTCCTGGTACGACGCGCAGGGCCCCGCTGACGAGGTGCTGCACGTCGGTGAGCTGCCCGTCCCCCGGCCCGGCCCCGGCGAGGTGCGCGTCCGTGTGACCGTCTCGGGCGTCAACCCTGGTGACACCAAGAAGCGGCGTGGCTGGCTCGGCTCGACGATGCCCTTTCCCCGCGTGATCCCGCACAGTGACGCCGCCGGGGTCGTGGACGCAGTCGGGGAAGGCGTCGATGCGCGCCGTACGGGGGAGCGGGTGTGGGTCTACGGCGCGCAGTCCTACCGGCCGTTCGGCACTGCCGCCCAGTACACCGTCGTCCCCGCCGACCTGGCCGCTGTTCTGCCCGACCACCTTGGCGACGAGCTCGGGGCGAGCCTGGGCGTCCCCGGGATCACCGCCCACCGCACTGTCTTCGCCGACGGCCCGGTCGACGGCAAGATCGTCCTGGTGCACGGTGTGCTCGGCGGGGTCGGCTCTCTGGCCGCGCAGCTCGCCCGCTGGGCCGGGGCCACCGTGCTCGCCACGGTCCGGCGCGGGAAGGACCTGGACCGCGTCGATGCCGGCGTGGTCTCTCATGCCGTCGCCCTCGACTCCGGCGACCCGGCAGCGGAGATCCGCACGTGTGCGCCGAAGGGAGTCCACCGCATCGTCGAGGTGGCCCTGTCCGACAACGCCGACCTGGACTGCGCCGTCGCCGCAAACGATGCGGTCATTGCCGCCTACGCCACCCGCGCCGACCGGACCGACATTCCCTTCTGGCCGCTGTTGTTCAACAACGTCACCCTCCGCCTGCTCGGCAGCGACGACTTCCCCGCCGAGGCCAGACGGCAGGCCGCCCGCGATCTCACGGCCGCGGCCGCCGTCGGCGCCCTCACGGTGGACATCGGCGCCCGTTTCCCGCTGGAGGAGATCGCCCAGGCGCACGACCGCGTCGATGCCGGCGGCCGCGGCCGCACTCTGGTCACCATCCCCCGGTGATACAGCTGGGCCCACGCGACGGACGGCCGTAGCGTTCCGCGGCAGAGGGAACAGGAGCTCCTTCAACCACATCCAGGAAGGCCCGCCCGGCCCGTCGGCCTCGCTCGGCGCAGTGCCCTGTCGGCCGGTGTCAGCCGGCGGCCGTGTCGCGGGCGTCTTCGGCAGCGGCCGGTGCGGAAGCCGGCGCGCCGGTCCAGCTGGCGAGGATGGCGAGGGCCTCCGCGGAGGGGGAGGCGGGCTCGGGGGTGAGGATGACGAGGGACTGGTCGGGGGTCCCGGCGACGTCCAGGTCACGAAGTCGAAGGCGAGGTCGCCGATGAGCGGGTGGTGGACGTGCTTGTGGCCGTGGCGTGGGCTCGGACGTCGTGATCGGCCCACATGCTGCGGAAGTCCGCGTCGCGCAGGGACAGCTCGCCGATGAGTTCGGTGAGTTGGGGGTCGTCGGGATGGCTTCCGGCGTACAGGTGCAAGGAGGCGACGGTTTCGCCAGCGGCCGTGTCCCAGTGGTCGCCGTACAGGGTGCGGGCGTCCTCGTCGAGGAAGAGGTAGCGCAGGAAGTTGCGCTCGGCGTGCGGGCGGGCCTGGAAGACGGTGTAGAGGGCGGTGGCCGGGCGGTTGATGGCCAGGACGTCCATGCGGCGCCCCAGAATCCAGCAGCTGCGTGATGCGCTCGCGCCGGTCGCCGGCACCGACCGGCCGCGGTAGGCAAGTACCGCCCCTCCCGGCAGTGGTGCCCCTGTGGGCGTCAGCCGCAGGGGCCGATGACGGCGGTCCTGGCGCGAGGGACGGGGCTCAGCTGGGCGAGCGGGGTCGGCGCGGGAGGCGGCTGCGGATTGCGCAGGTGCATGATCTCGTCGTGTTGGGCGGCGAGTCGGGACTGCGCGAGCTTTTTGAACTCGGTCAGCGCTGCGATGGTCTTGTCCCTGTCGGCGACGCGGTCTTTCAGCTCGTCGTTCTGGGCCTTCAGCCGTTCGATCTGGGCATCTCTGGGGTCCGGCATTTCCCCGGCCTCCCGGAGGGCCGCCAGTCGGCGTACGAACTCGTCACCAAGGTGCTGGTAGGGGCCTTCGCGGATGCTTCCGTCGCGGTCCTTCTTCGGATAGAAGCCGGTGCGGGTCACCCCGGCCTCTGCTGCGAGGGTCTTGAGGTCGCATCGGCCGCCGGGCGGGAGTTCGCCGCGAAGGAGCCGGTCCATGGCAGCCCGGATCGCTTCCTCGTTGCGGGTTCGGTCGGTGTCACTGATCCTGCCCATGAGATCCTCCAGCGCCGGTGGCCAGGGCCGCGTCGATGGCGGCGACGACTTGATCGGCCCGCTTGGCCTCTGCCATGAGCCGCGATTTCTCGGCCTTCTGCGAACGGCCGATCTTGCCGATGAAGACTTTGCTGTTGGCCGCGGCCGACTCCCAGACGGGCCGGTGGCAGGGGTGATGAGTGGCCTGGGGGCAGCGGGCAGAGTCACACATTCCGGCCATGGGACGGCTGCGGTCCTTGGCCTGGGCGAGTTTGAGGCAGAGCGCCTTGTCCGGGTCGATGAACCAGCAGTAGTTCGCGATGCCCAGGTGCAGGGTGTCGGCCAGCTGGGACAGTAGGTTGATCACTTCTTGATCACCGTGCTTGATCTGCGGGGCCGCGGCGTCCTGCTGGAGCTCGTTCTCGACGGACTTGAAGAAGTTCACGAGGTCACGGGCGCCCGGACCGGCCGGCTGGCGGCCCTCTTGGAAGTCGCGGAAGGCCTGCAGGGTCAGGGCGAGGTTGCGGTTGTGTTCTGACTCGCCGACCTCGGCGAGGAACTTGGCTTGTGCTCCGCCGGGACGGTTTAATGGTGCAGTCGGGTATTGGAACTGTCTGAATGCCCCTGTCGGGGTGGTCATGGTCGGCAGGTCTGGATCAGAGAGGCAAGGACTCCTGCTGGGTCATGCAGAGGGTGGGCGCCGTCGGTGACGACGCGGTGTGTGCCAGGGTCGACGGGGTCGGTCCGTGCCCACTCCGGAGACCCGATGCCGATCTCAACTTCCAAACCTGAGGCCGTGGCATAGCGTCGTTCGGTGATGGGCCCCCACGATTGAGTTCGGACGAGTTCGCCGAGGGCGAGCTCGTTGGCCCAGGTGTTGTTGAAGTACTGGTGCTGGTCAGTCGTGAGCAGGACGATGTCGATGTCGGAGTCGGGGCGCGCGGCATTGCGGGCGTATGAACCGACAAGGAGCAGACCGACGATGTCCTGGCGGTTTGCGGCCCAGCGCGTGATGCTGCCGATGATTTCGTTCATCTCGGCGGCCCGTTCCGGTGAGATCCCGGCCTGATTCGCTGGTCGTTCACGGTGGTGCGTCACGTGGGCTCCTGGGTTGGTTGGCGACGGCTGACATCGGCGGCGTAGGCGGCCCAGTCGCCGGCTGATGCCTTCTGCCATTGGACGGCGACTTGGATGTGGACGCCGAGTACCCGGGCGAGGATGGCGGCGGGTAGTTCGGCGGCGAGGGTGAACAGTGCGGTGGAGCGGTCCTGCCGGGGCCGGATCCCGATCTTGTGGAGACGCTGGCCGATCCGGTCATCGCCGAGGGGGTGTCCTGGGCGGCCGCCGGGAAACAGCCAGGGGACGTCCTCGGGAGTTCCGATCTTGGCTTTGCCTCGGCGGGTCACGACGAGCTCGCGGACGAGTGCGGCCAGCGGCTCGGGTAGGACGACCGGCGAGGTGCCGAACGTGATCGCGACGGTGTCGTTGTCGAGGTGGACGTCGTCGACAGTGAGCTGGCTGATGGTGGCGATCTTCTGCGCGTAAAGGACCAGCAGTAGTCCGGCGACGCGGTCCGGGGTGGGCAGGGTGTCGTCGTGGAGGAGCCGTCGGGCGTCTGACCAGCGTTTCTCGCTGTCGATGGTGCTGAGGGGGCCCGTCCAGCGGACAGTGCCGTAGGTGAGGCCGCGGGCGTGCCGGTTCTGTACCGACCAGCGGACGAAGTGGCCGGTCTCGTCCCGGTAGCTGGCATCGGCGTCTGAAATCCATCGCTCCAGGTCAGACTGGGTGCAGTCGCTCAGCGTCAGGCCGTTGCCGGTCAGCCAGTCGAGGAAGTTGGCAGCTGCGGTGACGTGACAGCGGATGTTCAGGGCTTGGAGATGGGTGGTGTGTTCCCTGCCGAGGCGTCGTCGGAGTCGCCGCAGGTGATGCCAGCTCGCGTATCCGTGCAGGATCCGGCGTTCGGTGGGATCGGTGCGGGCCTGAACTGCCGCGGTGACCCAGCCCTCCAGCGCGACGAGGCGTTCGTCGCGGGCCGGCAGTGCTCCGGTGGCGACCATGACGCTGCGGAGATGCGCGAGAACCTTGCTCGCGGGCAACCCGTCGAGCGTTTCGTGCGTGACGGGTCGTTCGTCGCGGCCGATTTGCTGGAGCAGGATGCTGACCTTCGAGCCCGATAACCAGAACATGGTGCTGGTGGGCCGTTCGGCTCCGGACAGTGCCTCGTAGAGGGGGAGGAGTTCCTGGCGGACTGTGCCGGTGTCGCCGCCAAGGAGGTCGCGTACCAACTGGTCGAGCGCGCATCGCTGGCAGGGGCGGGTGCTGAGCTGCCATGTGGTGCGGCAGACCGGGCAGCGGGACCATAAGTCCGGATCCGGGTTGGTGCACTTCGCGCACAAAGGCGCGTCCCAGGTGCCGCCGCGGACGTGGTCGACGGTGCCGCAGCTGCTGCATGGTGTCCACCGGAGTTGGCACCGGTTGCACCAGGGTTCGCCCGTGACCCGGGAAATCTCACAGACTGCTGTCCGTCCGCAGATGCCGCACTGGGTGGCGGTCCTGGGCCGGCAGTTGGCGCAACGGGGTCCATCGGGAAGGCGGACTGCGACTGTCTGGCGGCGCCCGCAGCCGCAGCATTCCTCCAGGTTGACGGGGTCACTGACGAGGCAGTTGGGGCAGAGCGGGTGCCCTTCGGCATCCCGGGCGGCGGGCTCGCGGACGGCACCGCAGCGGATGCAGGACACGGCCGAGTTGCGGGCGAAGCAGTTGCGGCAGACCCGTTTGCCGTCCAGCAGCTTCGACAGTGCCTTGACCTCCTGGCAGCGGAAGCAGGCCGGGTTGACCACCGTCGTGGCCCCGGCTTTGACGAGTTCGCTGATGAACCGCAGGACGGCGGGGGTCGGGGCGTCGTAGCCGGCGCCGGTCAGCAGGTCGGGCTGGGCGATGACGGCCCAGGCCAGGCGACGCTGGCCCTGCCGTTCGGACGGTGGCGCGTTCGAGGGCTGATCGAACAGTGTCGGCGGTCAGCAGGGGATCGACGGCGTTGACGAGTCTGGCGAGTTCGGCGAGTGGATCGCCGTCGATGTCCGGGCACTTTGCGCAACGAGGGTCGCCGTGGCGGTCCCGGCTGACGACACGCCGCTGCTGGCCGCAGCCCGCGCAGACGGCTGGCTTGTCGAAGCAGGGCGAGCATCCCCACCGGCCGCCGGTGCGGCTGCCCACGTAGGGTCGTCCGCGGCCGCACTCCCCGCAGTGAGGAAGTGCGATGTCCTGCGCGCCAGCTTCGCGAAGAGCCATCAGCAACCGCGCGACGCAGAACGGTGCCGGAGGCCGTCCGGTCCGCAGTAGCGACGGATCGTCATGCAGGGCCTGGGCGAGACGCCGACGACCGGCTCGTTCACGCATCACCGTGCAGACGATCTCGCGAATGCGGTCGGCGTCCAGGTGCCGCTCGACGTTCCCAACCAGCCGCACGACCACGCCGACCGGATCGGTCAGAACCTCCTCCGCGTACCCGTTCAACGGTCCACCGGTGCGATCCGGGCCCGCTTGGGCCGCAGGTCACCGACTCCGTCGGCGGCGGGTGCCCCGCCTGCCGCCACCTTCTTCGGCTTCTTCATGGCGCCAGCCGTTGCGATCGGCTCGATGAGGTCGTCCATCGTGCAGTCCAGGATGTCCAGCAAGGCCATGAGGATCTTCAAACTGAGCCGCTCGGGCCGGTCCACGACGAGCCGGTAGACCTGGCTGGAGGACAGTGTGATGCCGCGTTCCTCGAGCGGAGGGATCAGGTCGGTCGTGGAGAACATCCCGCGGTCCGCCATGATCTTGCGCAGGTGCCACTGGTAGTCGAGCTTGGCGGCCATCGTCGGGTCCTTCCTCGTCACGTTCCGGCGAACGCCGGGGCAAGTGCCTTGCTCAGGGCAGTGTTCATGAAGTCGTCGCTGACGTGCGTGTAGATGGCGGTGGAGCTGTCGCACTCGTGGCCGACTTGCTGCTGGATGAACCGACGGTCAACCCCGTCCTCAGTCAGATGCGTGACGTACGAGTGACGAATTGAGTGGGGCACGAGCTCCTTCGGGAGCTTCAACGCGTCCCGGTAGGCCACGAATCGGGCGTTGATCTCGGAGGGCTTGATCCGCCCTCCCCGCTCAGTGACCCACAACGCCGGGTGGTCCTCGCAGCCGAACCGAGGCCGGACATTCTCCACATAGTCCTGGACCGCGTCCACCGCCCAGTCCATCACCGACAGGACGTTCCGGCGCCGTGGCGGCTGGCCCTTCTTCGCCTTGCCGTAGCGGACGTTGAGCGTGCCGTACCGGCCGAACTGTCGTGCCTTCGCGTTGCGGCCGAAGTCGACGACATCCAGCTTCGAAGTCTCCGTCCGACGCAGACCCCACCCGTAGATGACCTTGAACAGAGTGGCGTCGCGGTAGGCGGCGAGGGCGCCCTTGCGCTTGGACTTCACCGCGCGTTCGACCTGATCGTCGGCGTAGTCGAGGAACCGCTGCAGCTCTTCCCGGGTGAACGGCCTGGCCTCCGGGTCACCCTCGTAGTCGTTGAGGTGGGCGATGGTGTTCCACTCGTGGCAGATCGCCACGGGATGGGTGCCGAAGGCGTCCTCGCAGGCCGGCCCCCAGCCGTAGCGGCCGTCGACGAGGAACTCTGTGAACTGCCGAACGTCGCCTTGGTAGCTGCGGATTGTGGACGGTGCCAGGTGCTTCTCGCCCGTCAGCGAGGCTGACCACTCGTCCATGTGGCCCGGCAGCCACGACCACGGGTACTCGTTGGTGAATTCATGGAAGCGCCGGATCAGCCGTTCCCGCCCGGCGATCGTGCCTTCCTTCAAGCCCCGGGACATCTGCTGGGCCCGCCAGCCCCGCAGCATCGCATCGACCATCGCGTCCTCCGGACGCAGCTGGATCACCCCGGAGACGAGCTCCAGATGAGCCGCCCCGGCCAGGGCCACCTTCCGCTCTTGCACCACTCCAGACCATCCCTCCTGGAGGGCAAATCCTGCATCAGATGGGTTCTATCTGGCAAACCTCCTGATCAGGAGGCCGCTTCGTAGTAGCGTTGGAGTCCATCAGGCCCTCGCCACGAGCTGGCGACCTGCGGCTTCTCGCCCGTCTGATGCAATTCCCGAGCCTTAAGGTACTTCTCCGTGGTCAGCGACGAGGAATGTCCGAGCAGATCACGCAGGACCAGCAGCGGCTCCGTCGTGATCAAGTAGTGAGCGAGGGCTGCATCCGCGTCCCCGCCCGCCGCCGACAGCCGTGCCGCCTGCTCGTAGTAGCCGGCCACCAGCCGTTCCATGGTGGCCATGGCCATCGTGTGACGGCAGCGGTGCGGATGAACGTGGGGAAACCGCGGCTCGTAGCGCTCGGCGATCCGGCGGCTGGTCCGCTCGAACAGGCTCGACCAGGCGGTGAACGGGCCTCCGTCGGACCGGACGGCCAGCAACATCGACCCGCCGTCCGGCGCCACCAGGCGCCGCCGCTGAGACGGTTTCAGCGAACTCCACTTGACCCACTGCCCGTTGACCCGTCCGCCATGGCTGTCCATCTCGGTCACGAACAGCGGCTCTCCCCACCTCCGCGGCGGCCGCCACGTAGATCCTTCGCAGGCCAGCATCCGTTCCAGAGAGATGTAAGAGTGAACGCGGGCCAGCGAGGTGTAACTCACCCAGGTCACCCGGAACTTGCTGCCCTTGGTGATCTCCTCCGGGAGAGGGAACGGGATCGGCATGAGCCTGGGGGACGCCGGCAGCGGCGGGACTTCGCAGGCCAGCAGGTAGGTGAACTCCTGGAGGCGAGTGCCCGAGGACAGCACCATGTCGACCACCGCGGAGTTGCGGGCCAGGTGCCGCCCGCGGAACCGCTTCGTGCTGTCGTCCTCGCTGCCGTCCGGCCTCAGTCCGGCCAGCGCGTTCACGAACATGGAGGCGAAGTCGTCCTCCAGGTACTTGATGGTCACGTGGGCATGCGGGACCCGCCGCCTCGCCTGGTTCACCATGACCTGGCGTACGGTCTCCGCGTAGACCACCGCCGCCTGCTGGTAGGTGAAGGGGACCGACGTGGCGTACGACTCGTCGACCGCCCACCGCTAGAATATGCCCAGCACGCTCATGTGCTGGTTCCAGGTCACCGCTCCGAGCCGCTGCTTGAGATCGCCGCTGGCGCGGTCGACCGCATACGTGCTGAGCAGGGCCTTCAGCCGGTCCCGGGTGTCGAAGATCTCCACCCCGTGCAGTTGGGCGGACACGAACCAGTCCCGCAGGATCCGCGCGTACGTGCCCCAAGACGAGGGCGCCGAGCAGTTCTCCGTTGGCTGCAGGCGAAGCCACTCGTTACCGACCGAGGTCGCCCGCAGTCCGCGTTCGTCCTCAAAGAGCAGATCGTCATCGACCAGGAATGCCATCCCTTCGGGGATCACCGGCTTCGCCGGCAGCCCCCAGGACTCCCAGCCCTCACTCGAGTAGAACGCCACCTCCATGCCCTCGACCGTACGAACGGGACACAGCACGGAACACCCGACAAGTGCGTTCGAGGGGTCACCCAACCAGCCTTACGAGACACGACAGTTCAGCGTGAACAAGCGCGGCGCGTCCTGGTCCAGGATGCCAAGCGGCAGGGTGTGCCGATCCTGCCGGTCGACGTCAACGCCTCTGGCGCCGTCTACCGCGTCGAGCAGACGGGCAGCGGCTGGGGGGTGCGGCTGGCGCTGTCGGCGGTGCGCGGGATCAGCGAGGCGGAGAGCACCCGCCTCGAGGCGGGCCAGCCCTATGCGGGGCTGCAGGATGTGTGGCTGCGGGCGCGTCCCTCGCTGCCGCTGGCGGAGCGCCTCATCGAGGTCGGCGCCTTCAAGGGCCTGCATCCGGGGCTGACCCGGCGGGATCTGCTGCTGCAGGCCACTGAGCTGCACCGGGCCGCACGCAACCGTGCCGCCGTCAGCGGGCAGCTGCCGCTGAGTGGCGAGAAGGTCAGCGGCCGGGCGGCGGGGCTGGCTCAGATGACCAGCCGGGAGATCCTTCAGTGCGAGCTGGATGTGCTGTCCGTCGACGTCTCGTGTCATCTGATGGAGCATCACCACCGTTTGCTGCGTGAGGTCGGGGCCACGGACGCCGCACACCTGCAGACCTTGCACGCCGGGCAGAAGGTCCTGGTCGCTGGGGTGCGCGCGGCCACCCAGACTCCGCCCATCCCCTCGGGCAAGCGCGTGATCTTCGTGACGCTGGAGGATGGCACCGGCATGTCAGATCTGGCGTTCTTCGAGGACAGTCATCCCGCCTGCGCCCACACAATTTTCCACAGTGCCCTCCTGCTTGTACGGGGGACGGTGGAGCGGCGCGGCAACCGCAGGACCGTTGTCGCCGAGATGGCCTGGGACCTGGAGGAGATCGCCGCCGCGCGCCGGGACGCGGGACCCGAGGAAGCCCTGCGCCTGCTCGACCAGAGCGCGCCCGCGCCCACCCCGCCGCAGACCGGCCCTGCCAGGTCTTCGGGCCGTGCCCTGGTGGACGGGACGGCCGGTGCGCGCCTGCACGCCTGGAGTGATCTTGTGCCCGCGGGGACGCGCTCGGCCGATCTGCGGCGCCTTGGCCACCGCAGCCCGGGAGCAGCGGGGTGAGCACCATGAGCAGACCCCGGTGCGTCATGCGGATCTTCTTCCACCTGCCGCGGGAACGGGAGGTGGAGCGGGAGGTGGTGTTCGACCTGCTGCTGCGGCAGGTCGAGGATGTCACCCCGCGCTACCAGGCCCGTCCGCACGACCTTGCTGTCGATCTCGACCTGACCGGGGTCCTGCGCTACCTGAACAGCAGCCCCTACGAGGTGGCGCAGGTCCTGGCGCTTCGCGCGCTCGCCCTTCATGGGGTGTCCACGACGATCGGCGTGGGGAGTTCAGTCATGATCGCGGAGATGGCGGCCGCGGTCACCGCGCCCGGCCGCATCACCGTCATCAGCCCCGACCCGGCCGCCGTCGACGCGTTCTTGCGCCCCCAGCCGACCGCGCTGCTTCCCGGCGTCGGCCCCGCGACAGCCCGGACGCTGAAGCGTTTCGGGATCGGCACTGTCGGGCAACTCGCCGACACCCCGCCCACCACCCTGCGCCACTCCCGCCCGCCAGCTGCAGGCCCGCGCCCACGGGATCGACGAGCGGCCCGTCCAGCGCGACGCCCTCATCCGCAGCACCTCCGCCACCCACCACTTCCCCGCCGATGAGCTTGACCCCGCCGCACACCGCCGTGCGCTGCTCTCCCTCAGCGAGGAGCTCGGCCTGCGTCTGCGTGGCGCACGGGAGGTGTGCCGCACACTGGCGCTGACCGTGCGCTACGCCGACCAGTCAACGACCACCCGCAGCCGCGCACTTGGCGAACCCACCGCCCACACCGCGGCCCTCGCTCTGACCGGCCGCGATCTCTACACCAGTCTCGGCCTGCAGCGGGCCCGCGTGCGGGCGCTGACGCTGCGCGCCCAGGGCCTGTCACCGGCCGACCACGCCTACCACCAGCTGGTCCTCGATCCCGGCGACGACAAGCGCCACCGTATCGAGCAGGTCGCCGACGCCGCCCGCGCCCGCTGGGGACCCGCCATCCTGCGCCCCGCAGCCCTTGCCCCCCGACCCGCAAGCCCCGCCCCTGCCCCGTGGGCCGCCACCCCGAGGAACCACCGTGCTTCCTGACCGCTTCCGCCAGCTGTGCCTGACCACCCTGCCCACCGCCCCCGGCATCGAGTCTGCTGAGCCGTGGAGTGATGAGGACGCCCCGCCGTTCGGCATGCTCATCACCTTCGCCTCGCACAGCCGGCTGTGGGTGACCGTCACCGCCACCCTCGCCCCCGCAGCCACCAACACCAGCCCCGACACCCCCGTCACCGGCACCCCGCCGGCACCCATGCCCCTGCCGGACCTCCCGCACGACGGGAAGATCAACACCGACCGGGCTGAGGCCTACCTCGCGGCAGTCCTCACCAACAGCGGCCATCCCGAGATCGCCCGCGTGTACGCCCACAACCACCGCCCCGACACAAGCACCCGCTCCCACCCCGGGCTGGGCGTCGTCTTCCACAACGGAGCCCGCGGCTACATGACGTTCGCCCACACGGCACGCAGTGGCCAAAACCGCGGCCGCGAGCCCTACCGGTTGCAATCAGAATTCTGACGGAAGGTCGTGCTGGGATCGGCTGGTTCCCGGCGGGTGTGCCTGCCCGTCGGCCGCCGACCATGAACTGCGGAGGCCTCGCCCGAGCCGAGCGCGCCTCCGATCGTTCGGCCCCGTGGGCTCCTCGGGAATGTGCTGGCAGTCAACGAATATGCCCCGATTCGAGGGACACTCGAAGGGACGCCGCCCTTGACCCCGTGGAATGCGTGTTCCTATCCCTGGTCGCTGCGCAGACGCATGGGAAGGGGCTGGTGACGGACACTGTCATCGCCCATCGGCCATGTCGTGTGATCCGGCCAGAGCGTCCAGTCGAGCGTCTCTTCCAGGCTCGCGATCGTGAACATGTCGGCCCACACCACTCCGTAGAGAATGTTGCCGATGACCTGTCGGTTGACGCCGCTGGCAATGGCAAGGCCATTGGCGGAATAGCCGCGCGCCTCCATCGCCTCTGCCAGGGCCCGGGCGACGGCCTGCCCGACCTGCCCCTGCCGGACACCCTTCATCTCCGCGTACGGCCAGTCGTCGCCGGTTACGGCGTAGTCGCCCGGCTTCGGTCCACGTCGCGATCCTTCGGGCATGCGAACTGAGTGAAGGACCCCGGCCCTGACATCCGTTGTGCGCAGGGCAAGGTGGGGGCACGGAACCGTCGACAGATGCCGGGCGGCGGGCGGATGATCTCGGGATGGGTGAAGACCAGCTGATCGCCGCGGTACGTGCCGCAGTTGCCGACCGCCGTCTGCCCGCCCCGGCGTCGCCCGAGGA
Organism: Streptomyces sp. NPDC031265; assembly: GCF_055570295.1. NCBI lineage: Bacteria > Bacillati > Actinomycetota > Actinomycetes > Kitasatosporales > Streptomycetaceae > Streptomyces > Streptomyces sp. NPDC031265. The sequence continues at coordinate 45,802 of NZ_JBVIHM010000026.1, read as the reverse complement.
CGTAGCGGCGTTCGAGGAGATCGTCGGCTATAGCATGCCGGGCTTGCTGCGGCGTCTGTATCTGGAAGTCGCCAACGGAGGGTTCGGCTCCTGGCAGGCGCTGTCGGTCAGCGACACCGGCGACTGGTTCAGCGACAGCGCCGACATGGCCGAGGCGTATGTCCACTTCGCTGACCCCGGCGTGCTCCCGCCGGGAGTCGTGCCGCTGATGGACCGGGGCTGCGCCATGTGGGCTTTGGTCGACTTCACGACCGGTGACGGGCAGGTGTGGGACTGGGACCCCAACGTGTGCTGCCAGGCCCACGCCCTGGCACCGCTTGGCCAGTCACTCGCCCAGTGGCTCAGCGACTGGCTGGAAGGCCGCGCACCCGACGGCCCCTACCCACCAGGCTTCGCCGACCGTGTCACCTGCCTACCGCCGAAGGCTCTCGCCGGCGGGTGAGCGCAGGACTTGCCCATGTCGCCCAGTGGCCCGAACGGGGAGGCCCAGCCGCTCCTTTCGCGTCCCCGCAAAGGGGGAGCAGACGGCGGGAGTCATCGGGAGTGACGTCGCTCGGTCCTGATCCACCAGAGACGGGCCCCCGGGAATGCTCCCTCGCCGTCCAGGCGGCCCGGCCAACCCCAGTTCCTCCATGAGGACCGCAGCTCCGCCCGCGAGGCCACCCTGCTCTGCCTGGGACAAATTCGGCGAGGCCGGGCCGCCCAAGCTGCAGTCCCTGCAGACGTGTCCACCTGGACGATGGTGCGCCTCGACGTCTCCGCGTAGGGCGAGGGGCCTGCTCCAGGACTAGGAACACTGACGACGCTCCAACCGCTGACCCGGAAGGACAGCTCAGCGGCGACCGGGACCCGCCACGATGCGCCCGAATGCGGCACCGCCTGCTGTGGTCAGCTTCGTCTGCTGGCGCTCGGCCGCGGTCATGGAGGAGGGCACGGCCGAGGTACGTACGACGGCGGTCCGCCTCAATCCCACGGTCCAGGCGGGTCGGTAGTTCTTCATCAACGCTCCTCTGCGGACTTGCCTCGCGGGTCTGCCGGGTCCCCCACGATGGTGGGTGCACAAGGGCAACCGCGCCGCGCCCGGTCCACCACCTCGACGCCCACACCGCCGCAGGGGACCGCAGACGTCTGAGACTCGCGCGAGCGGTTTGCCATGCCTCCTCCTGGACGGCCGGCGGGTGTGGGGCAGCAGGCCGACAAGGGACGTGAGACGTCATGACCAACCCCCGCAACCGGGAGCAGAGCCGCGCCGTGCGCGCGTACAAGCGGGCACACACCCACATCACCCTGGACCAGGCCCGCCAGGCCGTCGCCGCCCAAACCGGCCGCCAACAGAGCCTCCCGGCCCGGATCCCCGCCGCTCCCCTGCCCCGCCCCGCCGAGCGGCTCGACGCGTACGTCCAGCGGGTCGCCGCCGCAGCCGGCGTCCAACGGCACCGGGCCATGGAACTCCTCGGCCTCGAGCCCGGCACCTCGGCCACCGAACGCCTGGACCACCTCGCCGACGGCCTGCCCGACCACACCGTCCAGGCCCTCATCGCGGCCACCGGCATGACCGCTGACCAGGCCCGTGCCCTCACCACCCCGCACACGGCGCGCCCCGACCTGGTGCCCGTACGGCGCATGACCGAGGAGAACTTCACCGCTGGGCACTTCCGCCGCGGCGGCGAGGCCAAGACCTCGACCTCCGGCGACCTGGCTGCAGCTCTGGCACTCACCTCGCCCAGCGGGCGCGCTTGATCGACCTGGACGCGCCCGGCCCGGCGCCGGCCCGGCCCCACGCCGAAGCAGACGCGCCGCACATCCTCCTCCATGACCTGCCCAGCAACCACCCGTTCCAGGCCCCCTACCTTCCAATGATCGTCGACCTCTGGCCGGCCGATACTGCCGGGCCGCCCACCGACCCCGAGGTCCTCGACACGGTCGCGAAGGCCCTCGGCATCACACTGGACACCGACACGGAAACGCAGCCACACCAGTAGCCCCCTGGCCTCGGCGCGTCGCGTCCAGGCAGCCCGGCCCGCAGCTCACCCCTCCTCGTGGTGGCGCAGGCACTCCCCGCTGGCGTACACCGTCGGGTCACCGGCGCACCAGGCATGCTGGAGGGAGAGTTCAATGCCGTGATCGGTCGTGCGGATCCCCGGCAGGCCCGGACCGCCGGGCCGGTCATCCCACGACGGCAGGTCCGTGACCGTCAGACCCTCGGCCTTCCAGCCAGCCCGGAGGTGAGCCAGGGCCGTGAGGTAGTCGGCACGGTTCTCGTACCGCAGCGCCCAGCTGTAACGCGGCTCACCACGCGTCACGTCCCCCTTGTCGCGATCAGGGCCTCGGCCTCCGGGGCGCCCTCTCCAGGGCGTCCACCAGCCGGGCAGTCGAGCAGCGCGGCGTTGCCGCTGGACCCTGCGGACGGCTCGGATGAGACTGAGCAGCTCAGTGGGCCCGTTCTGCCGAGTGGAGCGCTCAGTGCGATGCGTCGGCAGGTCCGAAGACTTGGTCGTAGCAGCTGTCTCAGTCGTCGGCGGCTACCAGGAGGGCGAGGGTGCCAAGGCGGCGGTCGATCAGTACGAGTTCATGGAACTCGATGTGGATGGGACCGTAGTCGTGGTGTGCGCCCTCGGGGAGGGCTCCGAGTGCGTACCGGTTCGTCGCCTGGCGGATTGGGGTGTAGACCGCTTCGTGGAGCCTCGCGTCCAGGTCTGGGGGAAGTGGGACACCGCTGGTGGCCCACGTGTGAATGATGCCGGTCGCGCTCGCCTCGTCGACGGCCGTGTACGTGCCGGGAGTGATCCGATCCGCCCACCACTGACCATGGCGCGGTTCAAGCCAGACGCCGGCTCCGTCGTAGGTGTCCCGGAACTCAGGGTGGGCGATCAACGCGGTCAGCAAGTCCTGGTCGGTCGGCGAGCCGAGGGGCAGGTGGAAGCGCTTGATATGAACCCATCGGTATCCCTGGCCCCGCCCGTCTGGGAAGCCGAAGTCCTTGAAGTTGATGAAGGGGCTGTCCCAGTGAGTGAGCGCATGGTGCATACCGACCAGGATCACCCAGTGCCACGGGGGGGGCCAAAATCGCAGATGAGGCGCACCGTCGCTGCCTTCGGGGCCAACCCCGACACTCACGGGCCAACTCAGGCACTCAGGGGCCAGCTCAAGGACTCTGACCCCTCGCAGCGAAGGTTGAGCGTTCTCACCGAAGTCTGAGCACAGCCCTACCAGGGGCGGCGCCCCTGAAGTCGCTCGGACTCGTGATGCGCCAGGACGTTCAAGGGACAGCCGTGAACGCTTCGCCGTCCTGACCAGAGGCCGCCGACCTTGACGGGAAACCTTTGGATCTGCGCGATCACGGTGTCAGGGTTGCCCAGAAATCTCATCGAAGGTGGGGTGACTGCGGCCCTCACGTTCGGCGCACGTGCGAGGCCCTGCGTCGGGACCTGGCCCGCAGCGGCGTGCCGGTCGGGGGTGAACTCCACCGGACGCGGCCGGTGGAGTTCGGTGTGGGCGGGGTGTCGGATCAGCCCAGTTGTTGGGCGTTGAGGCCAGTGAGGCGTTCGTAGACGGGGTTTTCGTCGGGGTAGAGGACCTGAATGTCGATGGGGAGGGCAGTGCCGGGATCGACGCTGTGTCCACCACCTTGGGGGGAGCCGAGCTGGACGGCGCCGTCGGTGCCGTTGCGGAGGATCTCGCCCCAGAAGGCATCGGTGAAGCTCTTGGACAGCGCGGTTCCCTCCGGCAGGTCACCGAAGCCCACACCCCACTTCATGACGCGGGTGTCCTCGGCGTGCATCGTGAGCCGGTAGGAGTAGATGTACCCCGAGCCTTCCGCCCAGTGGCCGCGCAGTTCCTGCTCGACGCGCAGGTTCCCAACGAAGCGGGACGCCAGCGCGGACTGGGCCTGGTCATTCCAGGAGCCGTTCGGACTTCCGGCCATGGGGACTCGCTGCAGGTTCGCGATCGAGGTCCCCCGGTCCACTGGCAGTGAATGCCCTTGCTGGTTGGCGGCCGAGAAGAGTGCGTTGTCCTCGACCGTGTTGTTGACGACGGCACTCACCCCGTCACCGCTGTGGTCGAACCCGTACTCGGAGAAGTCGTTGATGTACGCGCCCATCGGGATGGCCAGGATCTTGTCGCCACGCCCCGGGGTCTGGCCCGCGTTGAAGTTACTGGCCCGGTAGAGACAGAAGTTCCCCTCGGGGCACGCCTCGGCCCCTTGACCGTAGATCAGCTTCGGTTCCTTGTCGCTCACTGCACTCCCTTACCGCTAACGGTTGACGCGACTGCCCGCGGCCGGCCACTGTGGCTGCCTCCGGGCTGCCGCCGGGTTCTGCGGACCGTGGCTGTCCCGAATGCTGTTGGGGGCCCAGCACATCGAGACGACGGAAACGGCACAGACGCCTGACCGCCACACTATGCGATGCTTTCGCTACTGAAAGTAACGACACGTGATACCCCTCATCGGCCGTGGGGCATCAGTGCAGCCCGGCAGACTGATCTTGAATGCCGGCCGCACGTCAGGGAACGCCCCTCAGGACCTCGCCTCAGAACCCGCAGTTCTGAGAGAACGGCTATCCGCGAGGACACCACCGCCCTCGTGCTGACCCGGCCCCTCGCTCGCAGCCACACCCCTTCGCTGAGAATGCTCAACCTTTACTGACTTCGGCTCGTCAGGGTGATCTTTCGTGAAACCCACGATGTTGCTGGGGTGTTGGCCGTATTCCGTTGTGTGTGAGGTATGCGGATGGGGGCGGGCTGACGGTTGCGGGGCGTCAGCGCCGCGAGGCTGTGCGAACGCAGGCGGCCGAGTTGTTCGAGCGGAAGGCCAAGCCACCAGAGGTCGCACGGCGCCTGCGAGTGAGCCGGAAAACGGCCTGTCAGTGGCATCAGCTGTGGCGGGACGGCGGGCCTGGGGCACTGGCGTCCCGTGGCCCGAGCGGATCGCGGTGCCGTCTGTCCCCGCGCTGTCTGGAGAAACTCGCCGCCTGCCTTGAGCAGGGTCCGGCCGCGCACGGCTGGGTGGAGGACCAGGTGTGGACCGCGGCGAGGGTGGCCACGCTGATCGGCAGGAAGTTCCACGTCGCCTACAGCGTCTCGGGTGCCACGAGGTTGATGCACCGGCTCGGCTTCTCTCCGCAGGTGCCCGCCCGGCGGGTGGCCGAACGCGACGAGGAAGCCGTGAAGGTGTGGAAGGAGGCGACCTGGGCGGAGGTAAAAGAGCCCGGACGGTCTGCGGGGGTGACATCTGCTTCGAGGACGAGGCAGGCTTCACCCGTCGTCCGCCCCAAGGACGCACCTGGGGCCGGCGCGGGGTCACACCGGTCGTGACGGTGAGTGGACGGAGGTCGGGGCGACTGTCGGTGGCCGGGTTGGTCGCGATACGACCCGGTTCGCGCACCCGGCTGTGCCACCGGTTGATCTTGCACCCGGCGGGCAAGAGCAAGCGCCGAAGTATGGGCGAGCGCGACTTCATCGCGCTGATCGACGGCACCCACCAGCTCGTCAAGGCGCCGATCGTGCTGGTATGGGACCGGTTGAACACCCATGTCTCCCACGCCATGCGTGAGTTGATCGACCAGCGCGAGTGGCTGACGGTATCCTGTTGCCGGCCCACTCGCCCGACCTGAACCCGGTGGAATGGGTGTGGGCGCACGTCAAACGCAGCCTGGCCAACCTCGCCGTCGTCGCCCTCGACCGACTCGAGACACTCGTCCGAAATCGGCTCAAACGCCTCCAGTACCGGCCCGGCACCCTCGACGGCTTCATCGCCGGAACCGGCCTCGCCCTCGACATCCCAACGTCACCCTGACAAGCCGAAGTAGTAAGTGCCCCGGAAGGCCCGATGATGTGCGACATCCCGCTCCCTCAAAGTGTCCCTGCTGGGTAGTGGCTGTGAGCGGACCCTACGGCAGTGAGCGTGCCTCAGCCCGCCATCCAGTGACGGAGTTTCTCGGGGTTGCGTACGACCCAGATGTGCTTGATCCGGTCGCCCGCGACCTCGAACGCGAACACCGACACGATGACGCCGTCCTGCTGGGCCACCACACCGGGCTGACCGTTGACCGTACGCTCCAGGAACGTCATGGTGTCGGGCCTGCGGCGGGCGATCTCAACCCAGGCAGCCGCGATCTGCTCACCGCCTTCGATGGGGTGCAGGAAGGTGGTGGCCAGGCCGCCGCCGTCGGCGATGGCCGTGGCGTCGGGGTCGAGCAGGCCGATCAGGGCGTCGATGTCCTTGGCCTCCCATGCTTGCTTGAAGTCCCTGACGACGCCGGTGCGCTGTGCCGCCGGAGTCGCGGAAGGCCGAGAGCCCCGGATGCGGCGGCGGGCCGAGGAGGCCAGCTGCCGACATGCCGCCGGGGTGCGGCCGACGATCTCGGCCACTTCGGCAAAGGAGTGGCAGAAGACATCGTGCAGGATGAACGCGACGCGTTCGGCCGGGGTCATCGATTCGAGCACGACGAGGAAAGCCAGGTTGACCGACTCGTCCAGGGTGACCCGGTCGGCCGGGTCGACGGTCGCACCGCCCACCCTGCCGCTGATCCACTGGGAATGCTCGGGCAGCGGCTCGGGGATCCATTCGCCCACGTAGGTCTCTCGCCTGGCCCGTGCCGAGCCGAGCAGGTTGAGGCAGATGCGGCTGGCGACCGTCGTCAGCCAGGCACCGGGGGACTCGATGACGTCCTGCTGCTGCCGGGACATCGTGTACCAGCGGGTGTAGGTCTCCTGGACGGCATCCTCGGCCTCGGCCAGGGAGCCTAGAAGCCGGTACGCGAGATTGATCAGCTGGCGCCGCTCGCTCATGATCGCGTCCATGCCCGGGTCGGGCCGGCCGTGTCCCGGCTCGGATGGGGTGTTCATGGTGCCGAGGCTCCCTTGGTCGCATCTGCTCATACCGGTTCGACAACACAGCCCCCCGGAATGTGAGGCGACGCACCGGCCTCACATTCCGGCGGGCTGTGTTGTCGAACCTGATGAGGCGAACAGATCATCCAGCGAACAGGAAGCCCACCATGACCATCTCGATGCCTGAGACACCGTTCATCGACCCGGCGCCTGCGCAGCACCTGGAGCGGGCGGCCGCTGCGTTGACCGCACACGGCTTCACCGTGGAGGTCCTCGACGGGGTAACCGCCGCGCGTACCCGCATCAAGGATCTGATCCCGGAGGGCGCCAGCGTGTTCACCGGGGCCAGCGAGACCCTCCGCCTGTCCGGCATCGCCGAGGACATCAACGCCGGCGGGCGGTACGACGCCGTCAAGCCGCGCATCCTGGCCATGGACCGCGCCACCCAGAGGGACGAGATCCGGCGACTGACCGCCACCCCCGACGTCATCGTGAGCAGCGTCCACGCGGTCACCGAAACCGGCTCCCTCGTGATCGCCTCGGGCAGCGGAAGCCAGTTGCCCGGCAATGCCGGCGGCGCCGCCCGCATGATCTGGGTCGTCGGGGCGCAGAAGGTGGTCCCCGATCTGAGCACCGCGCTGCGGCGCGTCGAAGAGCACTGCCTCCCGTTGGAGAACGTGCGCGCCCAGGCAGCCTACGGGTGCCCCAGCGCCGTCAACCGGCTTCTCATCCTCAACGGGGAATACCAGCCCGGGCGCGGCACCGTCCTGCTGCTCCGCGAAACCATCGGATTCTGAAATCCGATGCCGCACTTGCAGGTGCCTGTCCACGAAGAGGAACTCGACGGGAACGTCGAGGGCCGGCTGGTCCGGTCGCTCACCGAGGCGCTGGTCCAGGTGTGCGGCGAGCGAGCGCGTTCCATGGCTGTCGCCGAGATCTTCGGCACCCCGAGGCACCGCTGGGGTGTCGGCGGTGTGCCGGGCGGCGTGCACGCCCCCGTCGTCTCGCTCCATGTGCGCGAGGCCGCGCTGCACTTGCCGGGAATCGACGACGCCCCGGGACAGCTGATCAGGGCGATCACTGACGCGGTCGTCGGTCCCTTCGGCGAATCCATCCGGGATCACATCGGCGTCCAGCTCATCGGCGTGCCGGCCGGACGCTCCGGGGTCGGCGAGGTCGACCCTCCGGCGCCCACCTGACCGGCAACGCCCGCCAAGGGGCAGCACCTGCATGAGCGAATGAGGAGGCTCCATCATGGTCACCAGAAGTCTGGGATCCGTCGGCGTGTATGACAGGGAGCGGAGGAACAACAACACACGATCGTCGCTCACAAAATTCTTCGCTATTTCGCTGGTCACCGCTTTGGTTGGCGTCTTTTCTGTAAACAGCGCAGACGCCGATACCCCGGAAAGGGGCCAGGCCGAGGTCCTCGAACTCGAGGTTCAGAACGATCAGTACGCGGATACTGATCTTGGCCCGAAAGGGCCGAGTCTGGGTGATGCGTACGTCTACTCCGGCACCGCGATAAGGGGCGGCCGCAGTGTCGGACGTGGGGGCGGGTCGTGTCAGGTCATTCACATCGATGGCGAAGAACTCACGACGCAGTGCCTGATCACGATAGAGCTCAAGCGTGGCTCCCTGACGATGCAGTCGCTCTGGGTGAGCGGAACAAACTCGCTCGACATGGCTATCACCGGCGGTACAGGCGACTTCAGTAATACGCGGGGCACTGCCCGCTACTGGGACATCGCAACGCCGAAAGAGAGGGTGCGGGCCGAAATTCTGCACTGATAGGCGAAGCGAAATCCACAGTACCCGGCGCGCGAGAAGCCAAGGTTCCACCGCGAAAGGAAAGGTTGGGGTAGCGATGCCCACGCAACGCGAGGTAGATGAAGCTAAGATTCGCCAGCTGGTCGACAAAATCGCCGAAGGGCTCCAAGCCAAGGATCCCGAGAGTCTCAAACAGCTATACGCAGCGGACATTGTGTCCTTCGACATCGAGCCGCCGCTCCAGCACGTGGGGCTGGAAGCGAAACTCAAGAACTGGGCGCCCGTGTTTGCGTTCTTCGAGAGCGTGACCTACGAGGTTCGCGACCTGACGCTCACCGTGAGCGATGATGTGGCCTTCGGGCACGCCTTCGGCCGTCTCAGCGGCACGCTGAAGAACGGGACGGCGACGAGCGGTATGTGGGTCAGGGTCACGTACGGCCTCCAGAAGATCGAAGGCACTTGGCTGATCACGCACGACCAGGTCTCGGTGCCGCTCGACATCCCGAGCGGCAAGGGAGCGGTCGACCTCGAACCCTGACAGGCCGCAGGCACACCGCCCGGCCGCCGCAACAAGGGCGCCGAACGTGAACGATCACGCCCGGCAACGTCCGATCCGATCCGTCCCGCACACTTGTGAAGACCCCACCACGCCTCGAGCCGCGTCGCGGCGGCACCACATCCATGGAGTCTCAAGGACGAAGTCGCACCGCCTGCATGACCGGCGGGGCGGGGGTGAACACACGCCGTGGAAGAACCTGCACACCGGCCCGCAACACCGACAAAACTCAGGTGACAGGCGCCCACTCCGCCGAACACGCCACCCTGGTGCTCACTTTCACCGAGCGGCGCGCGAACCGGGACTTCTACCTCAAGAAGCGTGGCGAGGGCCCACCTCCACAGGTAGAGAACCCGGAGGGGAAGTGCCGGTGCAGTGTGGCTGAGCCGACCCCGGCATGGCGCGCAGGACCGCGAGCCTCGCGGCGAAGTCTGGCAGCGAACGCTGAGCGCTGGTGGGCGACTTGGTCAGGCAAGGCGTGGCGGACTGACGGCACATCGAGGCTCCGGCGGCTCGGGTGACTGAGGGTCACCTTGATCGTCGGAGCTTCGCTGCGTACGGGGAGGGTGTTGTGGCAGACCGTCGCCCTGCTCTGACCTGCGGGTTCGTGGAACCGCCAAGAACTTGAATCAGCCCTGGGCGAGTCACGGAAGGAATCATGCAGATGAGCATCCGCTTCGAGGCCAGTTGATGCGGAAGCGATCTGGGTCGCCATCATTCCTGCCCCAGCACCTACGACTACTACCCCCACGATTCTTGAAGGTTATTCAAAAGCCCTCAAGGTCAGACGGGCGGCATCAGATCGCTCTCGCTGATGGTGTACGTCAACAGGGGGTAGATGAAGTCCGTTTCATTGTTCTCACGGCGCCGTAGTTGATAAAACTCGCGCCTCTGCTCATCGCCGGCCGACATGAGGCGTGCACCCTGCGGGAGGTATACATGGCCGTCGCGAAACCGAACGAAGGTCTTTGACGTCCGAAAGGTTACACCCAACCATTGGTTGTCCGTCTGGACGGGCGCGTCCAATACAATTTTATGCCTGAGTCGCCGATTCGAGTCGACAGAAAACGCGACGACGCTGTTGTGGGCGAGGGGGATCTCGAACTTCTCACCACCGGACCCCTTTGATTCGAAGATCAGTTTCCTCGGCGGGCTCGCTTCGGGACGTTGGTAGCAGGAGAAGACGGCGATAAACGACTCGTTGGCCAGGTCGAGGGCTTGGTCGGAATGGCTCCCCATGGTTGTGTAAGCGTTCGTGTAGCTCTCGATGAGAGCGTTGTTGAAGCCGACCGAAAGCGCCGCACGTTCTTGAATCTGTTGTGCCAGCCGTTCGTGCACCGCCCGGAAGCGCTGCGCCGGGCTGCTGTACCGAGTCGTAGTACGTACGAGAGGTACACCACCCGCCTCGTCGATCTTGGTAAGCACGGCGCCTCGCCGCCCTTTTCCTACATCTTCCAAACAAGCCGACGCAGACAGCTCCGAAAAGAGACTCTCCTCGGTTGGCGAAGCGCACGAGATGATCTCATCCGAGATCCTAGACTCGGGGGGCAACATAGTCTCCCGTGTTCATACTGAAGAGAAATTCGTCGCCGTAATCAATGAAGGACGAGGTCCTGTTCTCCTCGGCATACAACCTGCGCAGCTCGCTCATGCCGGCCGGTGTGGGTGGCCCCAGCTTCACCAAATCTCCGGTCACTTTGAGGAACGTGTGGCCGCTCTTGTGAACGGCTTCGGCGCTCGAACAGCGCACCACGTACCCCAGGCGGGTCGGCAGCAACTCGGCGTCCAACGTTGAGGGCCGGATTTCGTGCGTATACAGGCGGTTGATGGACAGCGGCATGAAGAACACGGAGCCGGGGAAAAGGGTCAGGGTGAACTGCGGGGGGAGCGCGACCTCGTCGCGCTCCTCGGTCGGCTCCTTGAGGCGAAAGTGGAGTTTGGTCAGCCCGCTGGCACCCTTCACACCGTAGTCGAAGGCGTCTTCGGCCAGGGGTTGCAGCTTGTCGACCCGGTCATAGAAGGTGCAGAAGGCCATGATGCCATTGATGGGCATGTCCTTGGTCTTGTCGGCATGGGCCGAGATCTTGGCCTTGGACTGCTTGCGCTCGGCCGTGGCAAGCGTGTTGTGGTAGATCTGAGCGAGGACGTGATTTAGCGGTGCCTGGTTCCGGAAGACGGCGGCGGCCTCACGGTTCAGAGCATCGACGATGCGCGTGTCGGTCGGGCGAAAGTTCTCGGTCGGCCCCGAGAGATTCGTGGAGCACCGGAGCAGGCGGAAATGCAGTTCGTCACCGTTTCGTGTGACGGGCGTCAGATAGATTCCGCTGCGATGGGCTGTTCCAGGCTTGGTGGACTCCGTCAGGGACTGGAACGCGTGCTCCGCACGGATCCGTCCGAAGTGATCGGCGCCGAGTCCGAAAAAGCGCCGGTAGTACACACCGACGCCGTGTACGCGGATGGGAACTCGGCCGAGGTCGACGAGGGGCCAAGGTTTGTCGACGTCCTCATGGTAACCGTGCGATAGCTCCCGGATAACGAACACCCGGGCAGCCGCATGCAATTTGCGGCCGCTGATCCCAGATATATCGCCACACAGGTAGACGGTCTTCTGTGCAAGATTGGGCGAACCAGAAGCAAGGTCCTCTGGCGTGATTGTGGACCCGAAGAAGTCCCTGATCAAGCTATTATCTTGCAAAATCGAAGGCGAAACCAAGATGTTGCCCGCATCCTCGATGCAGGCTTCTGCTGACTCTGTTGTGTACATTAAACAGTACCTGCCATTCGCACACCTTTGGATTGCTCAAAAATCGTGGACATGCTCTCACGGGGCTTTACAGCGGGCAACGGGTTCTGCTGTACGGGCGGTGCGCGGAGCTGCGCGGCGAGGTCGTGAGGCCGGGCGGACGACCCGCGGCGATCAGGCTGTACCAGTCGGCGATGCTGGTGGTCTGCCTGATGCGCAAGAACCTCACTCAGGAGGTCGCGGGTGCGGTCTTCGGTGTCAGCCAGTCCGCGGAGAAGACACCGGCGTCCCGCCAGACCCGAAAACGTCCGTAGCCGGTGGCTCACGGGCCGAACTCGGAGGGCATCTCCCTCCACTGGGGCACTCGACCGGAGCCGCCAGATCATCCCCTCGAACTGCTCCCGCAGCCGCTCGGGGTACGGGCCGAACCTGCCGATCGGCAGGTAGGACCCGATGAACTTCCACTGAGCATCGGTGAGTTGTCTGCGTGTCACGCCCCATGTCCCACCGCGTTCCACCCCACGAAGAAGGCAGACCCCATCAACTGATCACAACATCACGCAGGCCCTAGAGAGCCTGTGGCAGCTGCCCGGCCGCCTCGGCCTCGGCGAGCAGGGCTGCCGCGACCGCTCGTACGTTCTCGTCCACGTCGGCCTTGCCCAAGTTGTAGCGCAGGTGCGGCAGCAGCCCAGGGTCCTTGGCCAGCCTCGTGTGAACATCGGCGACCGCGTCGACCGTGTCGACGGCCGGGCGACCGGCGGCGGCCACCTTGCGGGCGTGATCCATGAGCGTGGTGGTGAGGGCGCCCAGCCGGGCCGACCTGCGCAACCCCAACTCGCCGTAGCCCTCGGGCTGGCCGACTGCTCGCTGGGCGCGCTCGGCTTCCGCTCGTTCCCTGATGGCGGCGGCTTCGACGGTTGAGGCCTTGAAGTTGGTCTTGAAATCGCCCGCCACCCTCTTCAACCGCCGGACCACCCACAGGGTCCCGACGCAGGCGAGGGCCACCAGGCACACCGTCTCCGGGATGGCGACGGCAGCGCCGTGAGTATGCCAGTCCTCGATGTTGAGTTTGATCGCACCTATCGCGGTGAAGGTCATGCCGGTCGCCCACAGCGCGGGTGCCTCTTTCAGGTAGGCCCTGGCGGTGAGGTAGGCGACCTGACTCGCGGCGGCTCCGGCGAACACGGCGCCCCACCAGCCGAAGAGGGGCGTCAGCACCCCAGTGAGCGCCGCACTCACACCGATGAATATCAGTACATGGGTCCTGTAGTAGCCAAGCATGCCGGCGTGCCTTCCGGTTCTGGAGGCCGCCCGCCCATGCCCTGCTGCTGATCGGGTCGTCTCCGTGGGCGGCGGCGCTTCACATGCTCACCGCTTCGAATCGCGCCGAATCTAGCAAGCAGCGTGGCGAGAGCGCCAACGAAATGGCAACGGCGGTTACCTGTGGCCGCGTTGGCTCACACCCCGAGGTGTGCCGTGCGTCGGAGCCGGGCCCGTGCGGGGCCGTCTGCCCGCCGGCCCGTCCCCGCACTCGGCCCGGCGCGGTCGCCATGGACAAGGCCTACTCGCCCTGCGGCAACCGCTCCTACCTGCACAAACGCAACATCAAAGCGGTCATCCCGGAGTAGAAGGACCAGGCTGCCAACCGGAAGAACAAGGGCGCAAGGGGCGGCCGGCCCGTCAGCCACCACGCCGATCTCTACCAGGAGAGCGGAACACCGTCGAGCGGCTGATCAACAAAATGAAGGCCTGTCGAGGGAACGCCAACCCGCTACGACAAGGCACCCGAGAGCCACCTCGCCGGCCTCCACCTCCGCGCCGCAATGATCTGGATCGACGACCTACTGAACCTCCCGACGGACAACAGCGGCCAAGCCCTCCAACTCATCGCCGTGCTCTCCAGCGAAGAAGCCCTCGCCGAGTTCAGCGCTGCCGGGGAACTGGAGCCGGAAGCCAGACAAGAATGACAGCCCTCACCGTCCAGCACGAGAACGACGAAGGGTGCGGATCCTCCCTCATGTCAGGACTCGGTGCTCACCACCTGACCGTCCGCGTCGACGTGGAGCGGCTCAGCGTCGCCGACGGCATCAACCAGGCCCCCTTCTCAGGAGAGTTGTGAACGCCGGGGTGGCCTGCTCGGCCGCGCCCCGGCCGGCTTCCTGCGCTTCATCAACGAGCGCCTCGCCCCGATTCCCAGGTCATCTACACGACCCACTCACCGTTCATGGTCGAAACGGCCCGGCTCGACCGCGTATGGATCGTCGAAGACCGTGGACCGGACACCGGCGCCACTGACGAAGACCTTGCTGTCACCGACGACTCACATTTCAGGGCTGCCCGTCCGTCGTTAATCCGTCACGGACGGCTATCAGGACAGTGGCCGGCCTGACCGGCCCACTGCGCAGGCAACGACGCCGACGCCCAATACCGCCCCGTGCGCGCCGCCGTATACGCGAAGACGCCCGGCCGGGTGGTCCCGGCCGAGCGTCTTCATGTGTCTGCTACCGCTGGTGGCTCAGTACCAGTGGTGGGTCTGCCAGAAGTTCCAGGCGCCGACGGGGCTGCCGTAGCGGTCGTTCATGTAGTCCAGGCCCCACTTGATCTGGGTGGCCGGGTTGGTCTTCCAGTCCGCGCCGGCCGAGGCCATCTTCGAGGCCGGCAGGGCCTGGACCAGGCCGTAGGCGCCCGAGGAGGAGTTCGTGGCGGTGTGGTCCCAGCCGCTCTCGTGGGAAACGATGTTGTTGAAGGCCGCGAACTGCGCCGGGTCCTTGATCATCTGCTGGGCGATCGCCTTGGCGCTCGTCGGGGCCGCCTGGGCGGGAACCGTGGCGAGCAGGGAACCGGCGGCACCGAGGGCCACGACGGTACCCGCGAGGGTCTTCTTCGAAGCGGCGATGCGGCGGATGACGGAGTTGGACACAGATGGGCCTTCCAAAGGGGACAAGGACGGTCGCGGCATGCCGGAGGCATGCGTGAGCCACTCACGCGAGGGAGAGGGGTTCGTCTGCGGCGGGGAGAAACACCCGGCCGCTGCGGCGACTCATCCAGTTCTACCGGCGTCCCGACGGCCTGGCAACGACCCCTCTTACTAGGGAGCATCGCAGCCGGGGACCAGCGCCCCTCCCGCCACCCAGGGGCGATTCGTGCAGGTGGGAGCCCACGTGAAACCGCGGTACGGCGACCCGCGGAGCTACGATCCTCGCTCGTACGTGACGTAGGTCCTATGGGGCGGCTCACCTTTGGGACGCCCGAGCATCACCAAGAGTGACCAAACGTACCCCCCGGAGATGCCGGTGGGACGTAGCAATCACCTCGAAATCAGAGGAAAACGACGGGCCGAATGCCGCGCTTCACCGGCCCGACCCCATTGCCCCACCCCGATCGGGGCTTCCACCGCCCGACCCGCCTCTCCGCCGGTCCGGTGCGCCTGTCCCCCACCGTCTGCCACCGCTCAGGGCCGAGCCATGGCCATCAGGCCCCGCACCGCGCCACAGCACAGGGGCTTGCCCTTGGCCGGGGGAAGACCTGGCACGCGGGCAGGCGGGAGCCACTGCCGTAACGAGCTCGCGCTGACGGGGCCGGGGCGGAAACTCACCCGCCGACGTCAAGGAACTGCAGGCCGGTAACGTCGGTCCTGCGACTGGGGCCGCAAGGGCCACCCGCTCTGCCTGATCGGCGATTCGGGCACCGGCAAGTCCCACCTGCTGATCGCGCTCGGCACCGAGGCCGCGATGAAGGGCTACCGGGTCAAGTACGTCCTGGCGACGAAGCTGGTCGACGAGCTCGTCGAAGCGGCCGACGAGAAAAAGCTGGCCAAGACCATCGCCGCTACGGACGCGTCGACCTTCTCTGCATCGACGAGACCGACTCCTACCGCCTCCAGCAGACCAGGGCCCAGGCAGAACGATCTGATGCGTGACCACAGCCACTTGAACTACCGGAGTGGTCCGCACTCGTCGATGAACACGGTGGGCGCGGACAAGAACGCGTCGGCATCCACAGGCCCATACGCGATGTTGAACGTGTCCAGCCAGTACGTCCAGTCCCGGATCCCCAGGGCGCTGCTGAAGCGGTAGTTGAGCTGCCAGCGGACCCATTGGCCAGGGACGAGCCGGACAGCCGGGGGCCGTCGCTGCCGGGGCGGCAGGGCGAACAGGGGCTGCACTCGGGTGAACACCCTCAGCCGGCCATCGGCTTCACGGAGCTGGACATCGACCTTGCTCAGGTCTTGCCGGCTGTCATACGGCGGGCGAGACAACGACAGGGCGGGACTGACGCGGTCTGCGACACCCGGCCCCCGGGCCGCCGGGTGCGCGCAGGGAGCCGACGACGGGGGGGGTGGGGGGCTCGGAGTTCGCGAGGAGGCCTGTCTCGCCGCCGGAGTATGCGCAGATAGGGGGGTGGCGCCACCCGGGCCGGCGGCCGGGCGGTCACTGAAGTTGGCAGCCCGGTACGGGCGAATGACGGCTCTCGCTGGGGGCATACGCCCGGCCTCGGGGAATGTCTTCGAGGTGGTGAGCAGCGGATGGCCAGACCCATATGGACCGGGGTTCTCAGTTTCGGCCTGGTGAGTGTGCCCGTGGCGCTCTATACGGCGACTGACAGCCACACGGTCCACTTCCACCAGTTGCAGCGCGGCACCTCGGACCGGATCCGCAACAAGCGGGTGAACGAGCGCACCGGCAAGGAGGTAGAGCTCGAGGACATCGTCAAGGGGTTTCGACACCGGCGAGGAGTATGTGCTGGTGGAGCCCAAGGAGCTGGACGAGATCGCTCCGGGCCGCTCGAAGAGTCTGGAGGTCTCCGGGTTCGTGGACCTGGACCGTGTGGATCCGGTCTTCTTCGACAAGACCTACTACCTCGGTCCGAAGGGCAGGGAGTACACGAAGGTCTACAGCCTGCTGGGACAGGCACTTACGGCGTCGAACCGGGCCGGGATCGCGACGTTCGTGATGCGCGGCCGCGAGTACCTCGTGGCGGTCAAGGCCGAGAAGGGGCTGCTGGCCCTGCACACCCTGCACTGGGCGGATGAGATCCGCGACCCGCACAAAGAGATCCCCGATCTCCCCAAGACCGCCGGGCAGGCCAGCGCCGGCGAGCTGAAAATGGCCCGCCAGCTCATCGACGCGCTCGCCATCGACTGGCAGCCGGAGGACTACCACGACGTCTACCAGGAGAAGGTCGCCCAGCTCATCGAGGCCAAGCAGGCCGGCGGACGCGTCGAGAAGGCCGAACCGGCACCGAAGGCCACCGGCGCCGTGGACCTGATGGAAGCCCTGCGCGCCTCCGTCGAACGCGCCCGCTCCCCCAAGGACACCGGCGAGAAAGCCAGCACCTCCAAGACGAACGCACGCTCGAAGAAGCCCGCAGCAAAGAAACGCGCCAGTAGCTCGAAGGCTGGGTCGCTTCAGTCGCTGACCAAGACCGAGCTCTACGACAAAGCAGCCAAGGCCGGCATCAAGGGCCGCTCCGCCATGACCCACGACCAGCTCGCCGACGCCCTCCGCCATGCGGGCCGCAGCTGATCCGGGTACGACGATCCGTCTCTGGTGGGTAGCCCTACAGGCCGGGCTCTCCGCGTGACGCATTAATCGAACAGGTGCTCTAATTGGATTATGGCGCAACATGACATCCTTCCTCTTCGGCACGACCGGACCATCGCGACTCATGCGGGCCAGTCCCCCTGATGAACGTGCCCCGGGTCCCGCGTGATGCGGCGCCAGCTCCAGCTCCGCCCGCCGGCCTTACCCGCGACTACACCCCCGACGAGGTCGTTGCCATCAGTCTGTGGATCGGCAGGCGCCGCCACCGGGCCGTGGCGATGGCCCACTACGACACTCCCGATGAGCGGCGCGCCTATCACCTGATGCTGTGGCCCGCTCTGCCCGGCGGCCGCCGCGCCGGCTGGTACTGATGGGACGCGGCCACCATGACGCGACGGGACTTCACCCCATGACCCAGCCGCTTCCTCCGGGCCTGCTGCCGCCCGATCTTCCCCGGCTGGAGACGCTGCGGGCCTGGCACAGCATGTGGCTGGCCCGCATCGACCAGGCCATCGCCGACGTGAGGCGGCAGGAAGCCGAACGCGAAGAAGGCCAGTGGCGGCGGCCGCCACCGCCGGAGTGGACCATCGAGCACGCCCTCGGAGGACCGCACCTGCTGACCGCAGTCCACACCGGCGACTGCTGGCTGCTCCGCCACGCCAAACGTATGACCTCCGTCGACCGCGACACAGCCCGCCAGGCCCTGGCCGACGGTGTCGAACCGTGCGGCTTCTGCAGGCCCGACACCGCCCTCGGCGTGCTCGACTGAGGTCGACAACGCTGGGGCAGCGTCCCCGCCGGGCCGGTGCTTTGACCCACTGATCAGCCACTCGCGTCTCACAGGACCACGCCCGGCAATTCCTTGATCAAGTGACCTTGATGCACAGGACGTACCGCGCACCAGCGCTGATCGCCTCAGCCTGCTCGACCAGATCAGCGGGGGTGAACCCCAGGAGTGCCTGGTCCGCCGCCTGGCGCAGCAGCGGCAGGATGTCGGCCACGGGCCGGCCCCGGTGCGAGGCCGCCAGCCGAGCGAACTGTTGCTGGTAGGAGGACCCGTGGGTGCTGCTGTCGGTCAGCAGTCGGTTGAGGTCCTTGCTACCGATGTTGATCTCACCCATGGGGCCGCTCCCGCGCCAACGGAGGCCCGGCTGTTCCAGACCCTCCCTCTCGACGCTACGGGCGGGGTCTGACAACAGGATGTCGCGGGAGGTCTGACTCTGGGAGCTAGTGCATCGGCTGCCCGTGTTGATGTTGTCGCCCCTGGGGTTTCGGAACCTCACCGAGGCGAAGAAACTCATGTACCCGGATACCGACACACACGGACAGCCCGAACCCTGGTGAACTACAGCCCCGCACCGATCGCCGGGGTGATGTCTGGCGCGGAGTTGATGCGGGCGCACGCCGGGAGCGCGGGGCGGCTACGGCTCGTCGATGTGGCGCAGGACGATGGTGCGGCGTACGCCTTGCTCCAGCATGGCCTGGGCTCGGTGCTGGCGGTTGATGTAGCCGTTGTCGCTGTCGGGCTGGATCGCGTCCGCGGTGTTGAACATGGTGGCCAGCGCCTCCATCTGCCACCGGCTGGCCCCCGCCGCGTCAGCGTGGGCAATGGCAAACTCCTCCACGTCCTCGGGGTCCACAGACTGCGCCCGGGCCCGCTTGAGCACCTCCAGCGCCATCGAGTTGACCGTGCGCCAGTCACCGCCGTGGTAGCAGCAGCAGCTTCGGGCCCTTGCGGCGCGGCAGTATCTGGCGCGCCCAGCGCCGCCACCAGGGCATCCCGGCCGGCATGCACGCCGGCTCGCGGAACGGCTCCGGCCGGGCGAAGCGAACCACCATGAGCTCCTCGCAAACCAGCTGCGGTTCCGGCTCGGCGGGGCGCGGCACGTAGCCGGAGCCGCGGTCCGTTGCGACGGGAACACAGTGCCGTATCAGCAACCGTTTGCGCTGTTGTCATGTGACGTACCGTTCGGATGCTGGTCCTGCCAGCGGGGTGCCGCCAGGCTGTGCGCGTGGCAGAACGGGTAGGCGTCCGAGAGATTGATGACGATGAGGGGCAGCGGCTGCTGCGGATCGTCCGCAGGGGTACTGGGTCGGTGGTGACATGGCGGCGCGCGCAGATGGTGGTGCTGTCCGCGCAGGGCATGCCGGTGGCGAAGATCGCGGGGGTGACGTTCACCAGCGCGGACCGGGTCCGGGATTTGATCCACAACTTCAACGTGGACGGCTTCGATTCGCTCTACCCGAAGTACAAGGGCGGCCGTCCGAGGACCTTCACGCTGTCCGAGCGCCGGGAGATCAAGAAGATCGCCAAGTCCAAGCCGATCGAGCACGGCTTGCCGTTCTCGACCTGGAGCCTGGCCAAACTGGCCGACTTGCTGGTCGCCGAGGGGGTGGTCGACGACATCAGCCACGAGGTCCTTCGGATCCTGCTCCGCGAGGAGGGCGTCTCCTTTCAACGCATAAAGACATGGAAGACCTCGCGCGACCCCGACTACGCCGCCAAGAAGGCCAGGGTCGAGCACCTCTACGCGATCGCCGACAGAGAGGTCATACCCGACGACGGCGAGCCCGAAGTCGTCTTCTGCCTGGACGAGTTCGGGCCGCTCAACCTCCAGCCCCACCCGGAGCGGCAGTGGGCGGAGCGCGGAGGGCAGCACAAGGACCCCGGCCGGGAGCCGAGGCCCCGCCGACGGGCGACCTACACCCGCCCGCACGGGGTCCGGCACCTGTTCGCCGCCTACGACCTGGGCAAGGACAGGCTCTACGGCCATGTCAAGCCGAGAAAGCACCGCACGAGGTTCCTGGAGTTCTGCCGCTACCTGCGCAGCCTCTACCCGCCTCAGGTCCGGATCGCGGTCGTGCTCGACAACTTCTCCCCGCACCTGGCCACGAAGAAGGACAGCCGGGTCGGCGACTGGGCCGCGGCGCACAACGTCGAGCTCGCCTACACGCCGACTAACAGCTCCTGGCTGAACCGCATCGAGGCCCAGTTCACCGCCCTGCGCTACTTCGCGCTGGCCGGCACCGACCACACCAGCCACAAGGAGCAGGGCAGCATGATCCGCCGCTACATCATCTGGCGGAACAAGCACGCTGCCGACGAACGCCTCCGCGCGGTCGTCACCCGCGCGAACGTGGCCTGAGCCAGCGCAGCACCCGGTGGTTCATGACAGGCTCCCGGGACTGCGGCTCCCAGATGACCAGGCGGTACTCCGCCGCGAGCTCCTTCCTGTTGCGGCACTGGCTGACCTGACGCTGTTCGATCGCGTGAAAAGGCTCCCCGTCGGCGGCATCCACGCCGCTGGGACGGGCACAGCACTGCCCCGAGGCAGCTGATCACCTAGGCGGACACATATGTGAGTGCCGGATACACCTCCGGGTCGCCCTCGACACCGGCCTCACGGAGGATCGGAATGAGGATCTCGGCGAAGCGGTTGAGGGCCTCCTCGGACTCCCAGACGTCGACGACGCGGAAGGTGCTCTCGCCCTGTCCCGCGATGTGTGCGAGCAAACCTTCTACGGGCCAGTCGGCTGGAGATTCCATCCGGTTCTTGCCCCCCGTCAACTTGCGGTTGGTCTCCTCGTACTGCTCCTGTGTGAACTCGGGGGAGATGAGGACGATCGGCATTTGGGTCCTTCCAGATCGCGGAGACGCGGCATGGGGCTGCCACGTCTGGGCCGGAATCAGGCGACGGCGACGTCCGCCTGTTCACATAGCGATCCTGGGCCGCGTCGCACCATCGCGCATGACTTGCTGCTCCACACGAGACGGAGTCATGCCCGTCGAAAGGGCGAACGTTGCCTAATTCCGTGTTAGCGGAGCCACGAGGAGCTGTGAGCCTTGCGGTGCTGTTCGAACTGGACCGTGACGTCTAAACGTTGCCTGGCGACTGACGCCTCGCATCAGAGCGGCGGACGGTCCGGCGGATCTTGTGGTGGCGGTCGCGTGGGCATCGAGCGGGATGCCTTCGGCGAACACGGCACTGATGCCTCCGCATAGAGCGGTGACGCTCGGTGCCTTCGCGGCCGCCACCACGTCAACACCCGTCGCGTGATCGCTCGTTGGTGTTGGTGGTGCGAGCCCGTCGCACGGTGACCTCTTGATACGCCCGAGTCGTTCGAGCTCCCGCTTAGACCGAGGCCCGTGGGGTGAGCTGGCGCCACGAACAGCTGCTGAGGTGGCGGACCGGCCATGGGGTCGAGTCCTTGAATTAGGTCGCTGCGTGGCCCGCATGTGCTCGTGACCAGCGCAAACAGTCAACGCTCAGGGGGGAAGTAACTTGATCTACTGCGGAATCGACTGGGCCGAACGAACTCACGACGTCGCCCTCGTCGACGACTCCGGCCAGCTGCTGGCCAAGAGGCACATCACCGATGACGCGGTCGGCTACCGGATCCTGCTGGACCTGCTCGCCGAATACGGCGATACCGAGGACAACCCCATTCCGGTGGCGATCGAAACCTCCCGGGGCCTGCTCGTGGCGGTGCTGCGGACCGGGAAGCGGCAGGTCTTCGCGATCAACCCGATGGCTGCCGCCCGCTACCGCGACCGCCACAGCGTCTCCCGCAAGAAGTCGGACCCCGGCGACGCCCTCGTGCTGGCGAACATCCTCCGCACCGACATGCACGCCCACCGCCCCCTGCCCCAGGACAGCGACCTGGCCCAGGCCATCGCCGTCCTCGCCCGCGCCCAGCAGGACGCAACGTGGAACAAGCAACAGTGCGCCAACCAGCTCCGGTCCTTGCTCCGTGAGTACTACCCGGCAGCTCTGGACGCCTTCGCCAAGTGGAACAACGGCCTGTGCCGGCCCGAGGCCCGCGAACTCCTCAAGACCGCCCCCACCCCCGCCAGGGCCGCCCGGCTGACCCGCACGCAGATCCAGGCCGGGCTCAGGCGCGCTGGCCGCAAGCGAGGCATCGAAGCCGAGGCCGAACGGCTCCGCGAGGTCTTCCGTGCCGAGTGGGCCCACCAGCCGCCGCTCGTCGAGGAGGCGCTCGGCAAGCAGATGCTGGCCCTTCTGGTCCAACTGGAGGCTGCCTGCACCGCAGCCGACGACCTCGCCGAGGCGGTCGAGGAGGCTTTCCCCCAGCACCCGGACGCTGACGCGATCCTCAGTTTCCCTGGTCTCGGCGTCCAGCTCGGCGCCCGGGTCCTGGCCGAGATCGGAGACGACCGGCAGCGGTTCGCCGACGCCCGCGGCTTGAAGGCGTACGCCGGCTCCTCACCCATCACCCGCGCCTCCGGTAAGAGATCGTCCATCACCCGCAGGTGGGTGAAGAACGACCGACTCAACCACGCCGGCTACCTGTGGGCCTTTTCCGCGATCACTGCCTCACCTGGCGCCAAAGCCCACTACCGCAGGCGGCGCGACGACCTCGGAGACTGGCATGCCGCCGCACAGCGCAACCTTTTCAACCGCATGCTCGGCCAGCTCTACCACTGCCTCCAGAACCACACACTGTTCGATGAGAGCACGGCCTTCCCCACCGAACTCCCGGTCGCCGCTTGACCTGCTAATCGCCTGAGGTGTCTAATTCCTTCGTAGCAGCGCCGAGTGGGACCCGCGGTTCCTTCGTGCTGTTCGAGTACCGCACCGTGATGCCTAAACGTTGCATGGCGATCGACGCCTTGCATCAGAGCGGCGGGCGGTGCGGGTGCTCGTGGGTCAGGGCTTCGGCGTAGTTGCTTGGCGTCCGGTTCGTGGCAGTCTGCGGGGTCGGTGAGGTTCCGGGAACGGTGACAGGCACGGGCTTCCAAGATCATGGAGTTCTCGACGCCCCGTGATCCGAGTGGAAGACCGTGCCTGCCGACGCATCATCGCCGATCCCGCCTGCCTTTGACCAACTCTGTCAGCAGCCCGAGGCCGTGCTCGAGGAGATCCCGGGCCTGTTGGAGCGACTGCGCGAGGTGCCCGACCCGCGAGATCCGCGCGGTGTGCGGCACGCACTGGTCGTCGTGCTCGCCCTGACCGCGTGCGCGGTTCTGGCCGGAGCAACTTCCCTGCTCGCGGTCGGCGAGTGGGTCGCTGACGCCCCGTCCTCTGTCTTGAAACGCCTTGGCGTTCGGCCAGATCCGCTGTTCCCGAAGCGGTGCTTGCCTGCGGAAACGACGGTGCGGCGGCTGCTGGGCCGCATCGACGGCGACGCGTTGGACCGGGCGGTGGGCCACTGGCTGGCCGACCGGCGCTCCGGCACTGACGGCCGGCTGCGGGGGCTGGCGGTCGACGGCAAGAGCCTGCGCGGCGCGGCCAGGGCCGAGGGCCGGAAGATCCACCTGCTCGCTGCGTGCGACCACGTCGGCGGCCTGGTCCTGGCCCAGCTCGATGTCGGTGAGAAGACCAACGAGATCACCTGCTTCGAGCCGCTGCTGGAGACGGTTGCCGACCTCGCGGGCGTGGTCGTGACCAGCGACGCGATGCACACCCAACGCGAGCACGCCTGGTACCTGCTCGGCCGGGACGCGCACTACATCGTGATCGTGAAGGGGAATCAGAAGAAGCTCCGCAGGCAGCTCAAGTCCCTTCCGTGGAAGCAGATTCCGCTGCAGGGACGGACCCGCGACACCGGGCACGGCCGGGGCGAGATCCGCCGGACCAAGGTGTGCACGGTGAACAACCTGCTCTTCCCCGGGGCCCGCCAGGCCGTCCAGCTCAAGCGCCGCCGCGTGGACCGCAAGACCGGCAGGATCAGCACCAAGACCGTTTACGCGGTCACCAGCCTCACGGCCGGCAAGGCCACACCCGCCGAGCTCGCCACCTTGATCCGCGGCCACTGGAAGGTCGAGGCCCTGCACCATGTCAGAGACGTGACGTTCGCCGAGGACGCTTCCCAGCTGCGGACCGGCGCCGCACCCCGCGCCATGGCCACCTGGCGCAACCTCGCCATCGGCGCCCTCCGCCTCGCCGGGAGCACCAACATCGCCGCCAGCCTGCGACACAACGCCCGCGACGCCAGCAGGCCGCTCGCCCTCCTCGGACTCACGTGATCACGAAACGGACGGCACACCACTTCGCCGAACCCCTGGCTCGTGGGTAGCGTCAATACCTACCTGTTGATCCCTCGTTGGTCTTGGTGGGACGAGCCCACCGCACGGTGACCTCTCGATATTCGCGAGCCGTCTGAGCTCCGGGATAGACCGAGGCCCGCGTGGTGCGCTGGTGCCACGAACACGGCTAGTGAGGCGTCGGCCCAGCCCTCGCGGCTGAGGCCCAGAATTAGGTCGCTGCGTGGCCCGCATGCGCTCGTGACCAGCGCAAACATCCGAACAGACTCTGGGGAGGAACCCCGTGATCTACTGCGGAATCGACTGGGCGGAGAAGACACACGACGTCGCTCTAGTCGACGACACCGGAACGTTACTGGCCAAGCGGCACATCACCGATGACGCCGCTGGCTACAAGATCCTGCTAGACCTGCTTGCCGAGCATGGCGACACCGCCGAAGCCCCGATACCGGTGGCCATCGAGACGTCCCGCGGACTGCTCGTCGCCGTGCTGCGGCAGGGCACCCGCCAGGTCTTCGCGATCAACCCGCTGGCCTCCTCCCGCTACCGCGACCGGCACTCAGTCTCCCGCAAGAAATCCGACCCGGGCGATGCACTCGTCCTGGCGAACACCCTGCGCACCGACATGCACGCCCACCGCACCCTGCCCAACGACTCCGACCTGGCCCGCGCGATCGCCGTCCTGGCCCGCGCTCAACAGGACGCCACGTGGAACCGCCAGCAGATCTCCAACCAGCTCCGCTCCCTGCTGCGCGAGTACTACCCCGCCGCCCTGGACGCCTTCGCCGCCTGGACCAACGGCCTCTGCCGCCCCGAGGCCCGCGAACTCCTCAAACTCGCCCCCACCCCCACCCAGGCCGGCCGCCTGACCCGCCCGCAGATCACGGCGGCCCTCAAGCGGGCCGGCCGCAAGCGCGGCCTCGCCGCTAACACCGAACGGCTCCGCAACGCCCTGCACGCCGACTGGGCCCACCAGCCACCACTGGTCGAGGACGCCCTCGGCAAGCAGATGCTCGCCCTCCTCTGCCAGCTCGATGCCGCCTGTACCGCCGCCGACGATCTGGCCCAGGCGGTGGAAGAGGCTTTCCCTCAACCCGGACGCTGACGTAATCCTCAGCTTCCCCGGACTCGGCCTCCAGCTCGGCGCCCGGGTGCTGGCCGAGATCGGCAACGACCACACCCGGTTCACCGATGCCCGCGGCCTCAAGGCCTACGCCGGCTCCTCGCCCATCACCCGGGCCTCCGGCAAGAAGTCCAGCATCACCCGACGCCGGGTGAAGAACGACCGGCTCAACCACGCCGGCTACCTCTGGTCCTTCGCTTCCCTGACCGCCTCATCCGGCGCCAAGGCCCACTACCGCCGACGACGCGAGGGCCTGTAAATAGAACGGTGTAACTCCGATCATGGAGGATCACCTGTATGACCAGCGAGAACATAGCCACAGCAGAGTCCCGGGCAGAGGTCGTGAAGAAGGCACCGTAAGCAGGACTGGGCGAGCGGTTCATTGAGGAGCTCGTGTCCCGGGCCCAGGCGCACGGGTTGCAGCTGACCGGCGAGGGCGGTTTGCTCCAGCAGTTGACGAAGCGGCTGCTGGAGTCCGCGCTCGACGGTGGCCAAGGCGGCTACCGCCCCATCAACCGCACTACCGAGCCGCAAGAGTGGATGGCCGCGGCGTACGCGGACCAGACCCTGGTCACCCATTTCACCGATGGCCTGCCCACATCGTCGGCATCGATGCCCTCCATGGTGCTGCGCATGCTCCAGCACACCGGCGTCACCGCCCCCGAACGGAACCGGCAACAGTCCTTCAAGGTCATCGAGTTGGGCACGGGGACGGGCTTCAACGCGGCGCTGCTGTGCGCGTTGCTCGGGCAGGGCGCCGTCACCACGGTAGAGCTGGACCCAGCGCTGGCCGAACAGGGCGAGCGGAACCTGAAGGCCGCCGGGTACGCGCCCACCGTGGTCCAGGCAGATGCAGCAAAGGGCTACCCGGGCTCGGCGCCCTATGCCCGGGTGCTGGCCACGTTCTCCGTCGACCAGGTTCCGCCCGCCTGGATCGCCCAGACCGCCCCGGGCGGACGGATCGTGACGCCGTGGACGTCAGCCTGGTGCTGCTATGGCACCCTCGCCCTCACCGTCAGCGCGACCGGCACCGCACAGGGCCAGTTCCACGACTTCGCCTCCTTCATGCCCATGCGCCCCAGCAGCGAACAGCAAACCGCGAACCGCGTGAACGCTCAGGTGACCGGGGCCCAGGAGTCCACGTCCGCGACGGACCTCTCGCCGTGGGCAGTGGCCGGCGGAGACCTGGACGCCGAATTCCACATCGGACTCACCGTGCCAGGCGCGTTCTTCGCCTGGGACACCACCGGCGAACACGCCCCCGTCCGCCTCCGTGTCGAGGACACCACCAGCACTTCGTGGGCGACAGTTGACTACGACGGCGCCCACACCACCGAGTTCACCGTCACCCAAGCAGGCCCCCGCCGCCTGTGGGACGAGATCGCCGCCGCCTACGCGTCCTGGGAGAACAACGGCCGCGCCGGCGTAGGCCGACACGGACTGACGGTGCACGCGGACGGAGAGCACACCTTGTGGCTCGACTCCCCGGACCACCCCCTTGTGGACGATCGCGTATTTCCCCCGGGGTAAATCACCTGCCGTTGAGCCGGACTACTGCTATCCCCGAGCAGCTTCCCCCAGCATGCTTTCCAGGGGCGGGGACTGGGCTTCGATGATGAGCACGGTCATACCAGTGTGGACGCAAGGGAACCAGGAGGCCCCGGCCCGCGTGAGCGAGGGACGCTGGCGCGCTCGCGAGCGCCAGCAAGCCGGTGCTGCTCGTGGCTGGGCGGTGAGCAGAGCACATGGGAGCGATGGTTGACGGCCGGGACGACACCCGGCTGTTTCTGCTGTCCAGCAAGCCGGCAGCCACTGCGGCACAGCGGCCAGAAGGCCGGCGTTCGACGCGCCATCTGTCAGCGGCGTAGAGCGGCGTGACTTCTACGAGGCGCGGGACGGCGTGACCTCTACGAGGACGGTGTGACCTCTACGAGGCGCGGGTCGGCGAAACACCAGCGCAGCCACAGTACCGACTCGACGTCCCAGAACGGCGCCGCCGCGGCCAGCCCGTCGTCCATGAGGATACGAAACCCCTGGGCCGCGACGATCGCGCGCAGGGTCATGTGCACCCCGGCGAAGTCACGGGCGACGGCGGACCAGTCTGGGTAGACGTCGCGCCCGTGGACGAGCGGATAGCGCCGGACGAAGGCCGCCCAGTCGCCCGCGCCGGTGATGTCGAGAACGGCGGTGGCGGGGACGGTGACCGGCAGGTGCCACGTCTGCCAGGGTCGGGGGTGGAGATTCGACCCCTGGTCGAGGTACATCCGCCACATGCCCGGCCCGCCGTCCCGTGACGCGGTGGACGTGTACAGCCCCAGATGGAACGGCTTCGTGCTGGGCGTACGGGGCTGGGCACACGGAGCGCTGAACCGCTCCCGGGCCAGGGCGGGGTGCCGCTGCGGCGCCAGTTCGTGCGGGCTGGTGCCGATCCACTGCTGGCGGCTCGGGTCGAGAGGACCCAGGACGAGACTCCTCTCGTCCCGGGCGAGCCGGCCGAGCAGCAGGCAGCGGTCGGCCATCTCATCTGCCCCCGGGACTTCGGAGGGTTCGAGGACGGCCGTACCGCCGGCCAGGGCGGTCATCTCGGGCTCGGTCCACCGCGTCATGACGGAGGTGAAGTGGCGCAGCGCGGCGCCCGCGTCGGCGGCCGGACCAATGCCCGCGTCAGTGACCGGATCATCGACCGTGCGGTCGAGCTCCGCCATGCGCAGGCGCAGAATCCGCGCGGTGATGGGGTGCACGCCGGACTCCTTCCCGTGGGCCGGTGGGCCGGGGGCCCGATGGCCCCGGCGGCGCCCTCACAACAGGGGGCGCGCGGGCGCCCTACCAATGTCCCGGCGTCAGCAGTGGAGAGCCACTTCCTGGCCGAAACCGTTGGAGGAGGCGGTCGGCGGCTGGTAGCCGGGCGGGAAGACGACCTTGAAGTACATCCAGCCGCGGTACTTGCCGGGGCTGCACCGTACCGCCGCGTTGTTCTGCGCGGAAGCGGTGTTCCTCTGCGTCCTCA
Organism: Streptomyces sp. NPDC031265; assembly: GCF_055570295.1. NCBI lineage: Bacteria > Bacillati > Actinomycetota > Actinomycetes > Kitasatosporales > Streptomycetaceae > Streptomyces > Streptomyces sp. NPDC031265. The sequence goes on along the minus strand of NZ_JBVIHM010000026.1, from coordinate 17,220 downwards.
GCGCGGACTGGTTGACGAGGTGTCCGTTCTTGTAGAGAGCGGCCCGCGTGGTGATCTGGGGCACCGGCGCGGTGCAGGAGACCGTCACGACGACGTTGATGGTGCCCGGTACGTGCGTGGAGTTGTGCGGGCGCTGCACTTGCCCCGTACACCTGATCACCGCCGAGGCGTCCGCGTCCGAACCGAACTTCCCGGCCTCCGCGCTGCCGCCGACGGCTCCCTGAGCGTTGGATACGGCGGCCGGAGCGGACGGGTCGCCACCTCCCGCTCCTCTCGCGGCGACGGGCGAAGTACCACCGACGAGTGCCAGGGCCGCCATTGAAGCGGCCGTGGCCGCCGTCCTCCATGTACGCACGTCTACTCCTCAGCGTTCGCCTGCTCGGCTGAGGCAAGTGAAGTCCACGGAAGAGCCCTGCAACAAGCAGTGGCCGACCAATCACCCATAGGGATGAACGCGCCGAATCCAAGGCACTTGGAACCAGCACGCTCCTTCGCGCAGACGACTGATCCGAGGCCACAGCGGCCTCCCATGATTCTGCAGCGTGACCGGAGTGACCGGAGTGACCGGAGTGACGGGAGTGACCGGCGTGACGTACGTCCTGATCGCCGTAGTGTTCGCGCGGCGCGGCTGACGTTCCCCTTTCCCCCTCTCCGGCCTGTGCACGGCAGCGACTCCGGATGTGAGCGCCGTGTACGGACGGGTCAGCGACCTCACCAAGGGATGGCGCCGGACTGCTGGAAGGACACCAGGGACCAGATCGTCAGAGCGAGGAGAATCAGGATGAGGAACCCCAGAGCCCGGGCCCAGGGGGGCGTCCCTCCTCGTGGTTCGGTTGGCATGTTGCCTCAGGGTTTCGTCGTAGGGCGGGTTGATTGACAACAGTCGGCGTTTCCCCGCCGTCGGTGTCGCTCCTCCCGAGGGTGGCAGACGCTGCCCTCGCGTGTGGGCCTGCCGGTCCGACCCTGCGGAGGGCCACAGCACGTCTGCCGGTGCAGAAACGGCCGTCCCCTGCCTCGTTCTCGTCTTGTCGTCCCAACAACGGGTTGCGAGCCTTTCGCCGGGACCCGGCTCGCGCCAAAAGGCGCACGAAAGCAGGCCACTTCCTGTCCCGGCCTCTGCCGTGCCGCCCCCGGCGACCCGTCAGGGCACCCTGGCGACGGCTTACCGGAGCGGAGGAACCGGCATAATGGTCAGGCCAAGTCCCCCCGTGGCGCTGGTGGTTCCAGCATCGGAGGAAAGGTTCACGCCGGTCGTGGTCGCCTTTTGCGTCAGCCTGGTAGTGGTTGTTGCGTATTGCTCCATCAATCCGAATGGAAAGTGACAAACGGTTCGGGGCTTTCGTAGTCGAAACACCGCACCGCGTCGGGCCAGAAGAGAGGACAGCAGATAGCTGAGGTAGGTGCCAGACATCCGCCATTGGTGACGGCGTGCCTGCCAAAGTCGCGGTGTGGGCGCACAACGGCCCCATTGTGAGCGGACGCTATGCACACGGCGTGCCCGCCCCGAGCCTGCACTTCAGAGAACGGTGCGGCGACGCGTGCTACGCCCTGGGCCTGCTGTTCGGCAAGGGTGCCCTCCGTGCCCGCCGCGCGCACCAGCAGCCCCGCCCGCCCGCCCGCCACCGGCTCAGCGGCGGCGGCTCCCGCTCCGCCGCCCCATACCCCTGCCACCCCGCCCCCTGTCAGTGACCCCACTTACCGTGGGCAAACGGTGATCAGTGGGCAGGGACGTGGGCAGGCATACGCGAACGCGTCGAGGCGGTGGCTGCTCGGGCGGCGAGCAAGGACGTGTTCGGGACGCTCGGGCATCGGTGGCTCCTGGAGGAACCGCTCACCGAGGACGCCCTCGCTGAACTGGAGGAGCAGATAGGCGTCCGGCTGCCGGAGGAGTACCGGACCTTCCTCCTCCACGTCGCCGCGGGCGGTGCCGGTCCCGCCTACGGCCTCTTTCCCGTACAGCGGGTGCAGGGCCGGTGGCTGGGAGGGCGACGGCGCCGACCTGGCTGACCTCTCCCTGCTCGCCCTGCCCTTTCCCGAGCAGGGCCCGGACCCCGAGCCCCTCGAAGAACTCCTCGCCCAGCGCCCCGAGGAGGAGGACTTCGACGAGATCGAGGACTTTGACGACGCCATCGAAGCGTGGGACGAGCGGTGGGAGGCCCTCCTGTTCGCCCCCGAGCGAACCGCCGGCGCCATCGTGCTCTGCCACCTCGGCTGCGCCCAGCGCGAGTGGCTGATCATCAGCGGCAGCCACCGGGGGACGAGGTGGTCCGACGGCCGGGCGGACGACGCCGATCTGGTGCCGCTCCTGGACGACGACGAGAAGCCGGTGACCTTCGCCCGCTGGTACACCGGCTGGCTGGAGAAGGCCGAGCGCGCGGTGGCGCACACCGTCGGATGTCTGACGCCGCACCGTCGATGGTCTGACGCCGCCCGGCGCCCCCCGCATCACCCTCAGCCCCCCACCCACCGACCCCGGGGCGGGTGTGCCGGGGCCGGGCCGGGGTGCCCGTGTGTTCGTCATGCCAGGGGGAGACCGTGATACCGCAGCCCAGCCGGGGCCCGGCGCGCCGTAGCGTCGTGGCCGGGACCGTCGCCGCGACGGGCTGCGTGTCCGGCCGGGACACCCCGGACCGGCGCAACGGGCGCAACGGGCGCGACAGCGGGGCGTCCCCCACGGCCCGACCGCGCCGCGGCGCCGCCACCGTGATGCACTTCGACAAGCGCAGGGCCAGGTTCGGCACCGTCCTGGTGGTCGTGGACCAACCCGCCTCCATCGGCGCGGCGTGGGCTCGCCGCTGCACGGGAGTCGGGCAGTCGGGCACGGGTGAGTGGGGGAGCCCCTCTGCGAGCGCAGCCCTTTGGCGGCCAGCTGAGCGAGGCCCGGCTCAGAGGGTGCCGCCGCGTCCCGGACGGCGCCGGGGGGCACGGCGGCTCCCGGATCGGATTGCTCGGAATCCGCGCGTGAACTGTGACGCTCTTGTTGCGGGAATTATGGGATCCACCACAGTCATCAGATCCTTGTTCTGGTGGGCTCGACAGATGGTGTTGCTGCTTCTGCTGCTGATCCCAGCTGGGCTGGGCGTTACCTTCGCCCTCGTCGGTTATGGATTGGGCGCACTTGATCGGGAAGGCCTGCGCCGTGCCGACCGCAAGGTATGGCTGCGAAGCACCGCCGCCCTCCTGGGAGCGGTCGCGGCGGCCCTCTATACGTGGGGCTTGCTTGTCGTCGCCGGTGCGGTCTTGGAAGCGGAAGACGGCGGAGCCGGCTCATCGCCTCTTCGGCCCTGCCGAACGCCGGGCCAATGGGAGCGAGCGCTGCACGTCGTCGACTACACCGTCAACTACGTGCCTCTCCGGTTCGTCTGCGAGACGAAGGGGGGCGGGGCTTACGCTGCTGAGTCCGTTCCCGGCTACATCAACCCAGCTGTGCTGGTCGCCGCGCTGGCAGCCGCCGTATGTGCCGCCTCCGCGAACCCTGGATCGAGGCGTGCGGCCAAGCAAGGACCGCCAATGTGATGTCTTGCCCTCGCTTCACGCGGGAGCGGCGCGGCCCTCGGCGATCAGCGCGAGGACTGTGCGCCCGCCCGGGGTGAGCTGCCCGGAGCATCAGAGCCGCCTCCGCGGCCGCTGCGGCACACACGCGGCTACGACGCGATCGGCCCCCTCGTCTTCACCGGCAGCCACCCGTACACCAAGAGCGCCCTGACGACGAACGACGAGGCGCTCCTCAAGTACGACGACGCGACGGTCCACGACGCCTACCGCGAGAACTTCCGCACCCGGCGCACCCTGGCAGACCAGCAGATGGCCCGTGTCGCGGCTGCCGGCTGAGCGACCCAGGGGGTCGCCGTGATCAGTGGCGGCTCCTGCCGCACGACCTCCCGGCCTGGTCGTCGGTGTTCTACTACTTCACTCTGTCGCGCCAGGACGGCCTTGACCAGCGGATCCAGGAGATCCTGCGCTGCCAGGTGCGGGAGCGGTCCAGACGATTAGTACTGCAATTAGTACTCCAGCCGTAGATCGTGATCTCGATGGTGAGGGGCGTCGAGGCGGCAGGTGTCCAGCGTGGATCATCTCGCCCGAGATCGCCCATGCCGTCGCGGGCGTCGGCTCCTTCTCCGTCTACCCGAGTTCACCGCGACGGAGGGCGTCCCTTATCTCGCTGAGCTTCGCGGTCGTTGCCGGGGTCCGCTCCTGTGCTTGTTCAGCGAGTCGGAGGGCATCGTCGATCTCGCTGAGCTTCCTGGAGGGCAGGACGGCCGCCCGCTCGATCAGGTCGTCCCGGGACACGGTGGTCAGCCACGTGCACGGGGTGAAGCCTGGACGCGGGAACGCGAGCCGCAGCACGCCTTCGAGCGGCATCCCTTCACCGGCGCCGACCGTCACTTCGATGCCCAGACCGCTGATGTCGAGGCCCGCCGGAGCGACGACCTGCATCACCTGGAACCCGGACGCGTCGTCTCCTGACAGCAGTACGACCAACCTCCGCTCGTCGAACTGGACCCACCAGACTTCGCCACGTTGCACATGCCCTCCGATACACAGGACGGCAGGCAGACGCTGCGCGACCTGACGCGGTGTGGAGACGGGTGCGGCCACCGTTGATCATCGGTGTGTGAAGACAAACGATCATGCGGTGGCCGCAGGTCACAGCGTAGACCCTGCCTGCTGGCAGGAGGCGTTCGAGGGCCTGACGAGCCGGATAGCGGGACGCTTCACACGGGTCGAATCCCGACGCCGGGCCCGGAAGTTGGTACTCGGCCTGTTGTCGGACCTGCCGCGCAAGAACTGCTGGACCATTGCCGAGTGGGCCGGGGACAGGACCCCGGACGGCATGCAGCACCTGCTCGGGAGGGCGAAGTGGCGTACGACCTGGCCGCCGATGTCGTCGCGGGCCGGGTGTGTACTGGAGCACCACCTCGACCATGACGCCTCGTCCGGCGGCCCGGCCATCTCCGGCGCGTCCGGCCACAACGCGCTGTTCCTTCGGATGACCGCCTTCATCGCCGAGCATCTGCCGGGCCCCGCGCTCGGACCGGAAGCCGTCGCCGCTGCCCACCACGTCTCCCTGCGCTATCTGCACCGCGTCTTCCAGCACCACGGCACCACGCCCAGGCCCTGATCCGCCAGCAACCGCTCGACCGGTGCCGCAGGGACCTGGCTGACCCGGCCCTGCGGCACCTCACGATCCACACCATCGCCGCACGCTGGGGCTACCCCCAGCCCGACCGGTTCTCCCGCACCTTCCGCATCGCCGCTGGAATCACCCCCTCCGAATACCGCACCATCCAGGGTCACCAGCACCTCCCGGCTGGCGCAGACCAGTGAATCGCCCAAGCCCTCAAACCCCCGCCCCGCTACACCGTCGAGCGCGACAGGGACGGCGCGCCGTACGAGCGGGACTGGGAGGCATGGGCCACGAGCGGAATGACGGCCAGGGCAACCACGCCCGCGCAGAGGGCCAGCCACCGGTACCCGCTCCCCGCCACCACCAGCCCGGAGACCATGCCGCCGGTCGCCCCGGCGATGGCCATCCCCACGTCCACCAGGCCCTGGGTAGCCGCTCGTGCCTCGGGTGCGGCGGCGTCCGTGACCAGTGCCGACCCGCTGACCAGGCCGAGGTTCCATCCGACGCCGAGCAGTACCAGGGCCGCGGCCAGCAGCACCGTCCCGGCGGTTCCGGTGGGCGGGGCAAGTGCGGCGAGCACCCCGGCCGCCAGCAGTACCCCGCCGGACGCGGTGGCCACCGGCAGCCGCCCGACGCGGTCCACGAGCAACCCCGTCAGCGGCGAGGGAAGGAACATCGCCCCGACGTGCAGCGCGATCACCAGCCCTGCCGCCTGGGTGCTGTGCCCGTGGCCGGTCATGTGCACCGGAGTCATCGTCATGACCGCGATCATGACCAGTTGCCCGGTGACCATCACCGCCGCGCCGGCGACCACTCCCGCCCCACCCGAGTGACCGTGCCGCCCGCCGGACTCCGCCGCCTGTCCGCTCTGCCGCTCACGCGCCAGCAGCAATGGGTCGGGGCGCAACCACAGGGCCAGCACGAGCGCGGCAGCCGTATACGCCACGACGGCGAGCAGGAAGGGGCCCGTCAGGCGGGGCAGGCCCCACGCATGTGCGACGGCTCCGGTGGGTCCGGCCAGACTGGGCCCGGCGACGGCACCGAGCGTGGTGGCCAGCAGTACGGTCCCGGTGGCCCGGCCGCGTTCCTCGGGCGCGGCCAGGTCGGCTCCGGCGTACCGGGCGAGGAGGTTGGTGGCCGTTCCGGCCCCGTAGACGAACAGGGAGAACAGCAGCAGGGGGACGGTACGGGCGGTGGCGGCAGCGACCACCCCGACGCTGCCGACGGCGGCGGTGGCGTGGCCGAGTGCCAGTCCGGGGCGGCGCCCCCACCGCTGGGAGATCTGTCCGGTGCCCAGTGCCCCGGCCGCGGCGCCCGCCGTGAACAGGGCCACCGGCAGTCCGGCGAGCCCGGTGGAGCCGAGCAGGTCCTGGGCGAGCAGTGCTCCGACGGTGATGCCCGCAGCCATCCCCGCCCCGCCGAGTGCCTGCGAGAAGACCAGCACCTTCAGGATGCGGAGCTGGACCTCCGGCGGGGCGGGCCCCGGGTCCCGGGCGGGCGCGGAGGTCACTCGGTCGTCCTGCCGGACGGATCCAGCGCGGAGATCTCCGCCAGGTCGAGTCCCAACTGCTCGTTGAGGAAGCACACGATGGTCCAGTGCGGGAGCGCGTCCTCGTCGAAGGGCCCGAACGAGGCGGTGTAGAGCGGGATCCAGCGCAGGGCCTCCTCGGCAGCGATTACTCGCGCCTTCTCTTCGGCCCGTTCGTCAGGGCTTGCGGTGTAGTTGGCGTAGGCGATGCTGCGGTGGTGGATGAAGTACCCGCCGGGCAGGCGGTCTTCGCACAGCTCCCGGTATTCGCGGGTCTGCAGGATGAGGAAGTGCCAAATCTCGTCGATCTCCTGCTCCACTGGCAGGAACAGTCCGCCGAGCCGCTCGGGGTGCTGCGAGACCAGGTACAAGTAACGCAGACACTCGCGTACTTGGTGCCGCACATGGGAGCTGTCGTGGCCGGTCGTGGCCGTGAAGTGCCCGACGACTTCCTCGTGGAACGCGGTACCGAGCAGTTCGACGGCGGTCGGCGCGGGGGTGGCAGGGGACGTGGCGACCGCGAGGGGCGCGGAGGTTGCGGACAGCGTCATGGGCGGGATCCCGTTCGGACGCGGAGGGACAGGGGGGTTCGGCGGCTCGGAGACTTGGGGTCGGCGGGTGCGGGTGGGCGCTGCCTGGGTGACCGGGTGTGCGCCTGTGGCCGGGTGGTGTTGCGGTTTCAGGAGGGGCCGGCCAGCCAGGCGTACTTGCCAGAGCGGCCGATCGGCAGATGTGTGCGGTGGACCAGCGTGCAGTCGCGGCCGGTGAGTTCGCAGACCTGCGCCATGAGGTCCGCCGTCTCCGTCGCGTCGAGCGGGGCGCCGTCGAACGTGGTGTAGTGCAGGGCTGCGCCGCTCTCCCCCGGTGCACCTGCTGAGCCTTCTGGGTGCGTCGGTACGGCCGCAGCCCTGATGTCCGAAGGACCGGACAGGCTACGGGTGTTGACGGACTCGGGGCCCGGCCGGGCAGGCGAGGCCGCACGGGTCAGGCGCAGCTGGTGCAGGAAGACTCGGCGGGATACCGCAGCGATACGGGCGTCAAGGTCGGCCTGGGCGACGGGGCCGTGCGGGGTGGGGAGCAGTTCCTTCTCCCGACCGCAGAAGACACCGATGCGCGTGGGGTCGCTCGAACCGTCCAGGGTGCGTACGCAGTCTCCGGAGCGGTAACGCACCAGCGGCATATAGGGGTTGCGGAGGCTGGTCACGATGAGGCTGTGGATGCCGCTGCCGGGGGCGACCGGGATGAGTTCGACGCTCATGTCGTCCAGGTGCGGACGGTAGCGGCCGGTGTGTGGGTCACTGGAGTAGAGGTAGCCGAGCTCGGTGCTGCCGAACAGGTCCACGACCGGGCAGCCGAAGCGCTCGCGCAGCAGGGCGCGGACGTTCGAGGGCGTGTACTCGTACGCGTGGACGATGCTGCCGGGGCGGGGGAACTCGTCCCACAACCCCCATGCGTCGACCTTCCGCACCAGGTGGGCGAGGTGGTAGCCGGAGCAGTCCAGGTGGTAGGCGCCGACCGGGTGGGCCCGGCTGACGTCGCGGATCTCGGCGAGCATCCGGCGAACCTCGGCGCGGTCCCAGTCGGCGGGGTCGAGGGTGCGGTTGAGGTAGAGCGTGCGGCCGTCGAGCCACCGGTCGCCCGGAGTGGCCCCCGGTTTGCCGGAGTTGACGCGCGCGACGTGCTCGGTGGCGAGCACCGTCGTCAGGGAGATGCGGGCGGCCCCGGCCTCCCAGGTGGCGCGCAGGTCGGGGTGTTCGCTCCACAGCCGGTAGTAGGAGCGGAGCAGGAAGTAGGGCGGCCGTATCAGCTGCATCCGGGCGTGGTTGGTGCCGGTCGACATGACGTACTCGGCCTCGCCCGCCTCCAGGGCGTCCGCGAGACGGGGCGTCATCCAGTTGTCGGGGAAGTCGCGGGCGATCTCCGGCTTTTCGAGGATGGGGAAGTCACCCCGGGCGACGGACGCCCGGTAGAGCGGGATGTCCCGGACCCGGTCCACGACGTCGGGGCTGGGCTGCGGGCTCATGGGGCCTCCGTGGGGTCGCGCGGGGAAAGGGGCGGGAGCCGCCTGCCGCAGACGCGACGCACGGCTCCCGCAGGTGTCGGGTGGGTCAGCTGGTGAGGTACGGGTGGGTCAGCTGATACAGCCGGTCTTGCCGACGGCGCTGATGCAGCCCGACTTCGGCGCAGCGCTGATGCAGCCGTCCTTGGCGCCCTGCGCCGAGTTGGCCGCGACCCACTTGGTCCAGACGGTGTCCTGGGTCATCTGCTTGATGAGCTTGTCCATGAGGGACCTCCTCGTGTGTACGGAATCGGTGGGCACGGGTCCGGGGGGACGGACCTCCGGCAACCCGCTCACCAAAGGTAAAGAAAAGCCCAATGGATCGTCAATGAAGGGTCAAGAGGATGGCGGGAAGTGGCCCACCTCGTCGCCGTCCGCAGTGGACGGCACGCGGGCAGGGCGGAGCGCCCCGCCGGGGAGGGCCCCTGACGGACGTTCCAGCTGCTGTTTCGTCGGCCGGGCTGCCCGCTGGGTCACAGCCGGAGCCGGGGACTCGGCGGAGTGTGGGGGGGGGAACGCTCCGGCCCCCCCCCGGCTGCGCCCCCCTCTAACCCCTTTCCCCCCCCCCCCCCCCGGGCCCCGCGGGTGGGGTTCCCCGTTCCCCCCCCCTTGCCGTGCGCCGCGACCGCGGGGGCCGCGTTCACGGTGCCGGGGAGCACCGGGACGGGCTCGGCGGGCGACTCGCGGTCACGGTGCTCCGGGGTCGGCCGTACGGGCTCGGCGTTCACGCGGTTGTGCCGTGCCGCCCAGCTCTCCAGGGTGGTCTGGCAGGCGTGGTCGAGGTGGCGCACACCGGTCAGGTCCAGTTCGACGGGCCGGCCTTCGGGCAGTGCCTCCAGGGTCTCCAGGATGCGCGGCAGCCGCAGGAACGTGGCGCTGCCCACGAGCCGCACCACCAGCCGCCCGCCGGTCAGTTCGTGCACGTCGACCTGGATGTGCGACGTCTCCCAGGCGGACTTGGCCACGGCCAGGACCAGGCCCAGTATCACGCCGTCGAACATGTTGGTCAGCACGATGGCGGCGGCGGTGACCCCCAGGACGATGGCCTCGCCGCGGTGCGCGCGCCAGAGCGGAACGATGTCCTTGACCGGGATGAGCTTGCAGCCCGCGTGCACCAGCACCCCGGCCAGGGCGGCGAGCGGGATGATGCCGATCGCCGCGGGCAGCAGTACCGCGAAGAGCAGCAGCCACACACCGTGCAGGATGCGCGAGAGCGATGTGCGCGCTCCCGCCTGGACGTTCGCCGAACTGCGTACGATCACCGCCGTCATCGGCAGGGCGCCGAGGATGCCGCACACCGTGTTGCCGACACCCTGGGCCACCAGTTCCTTGTCGTAGTGCGTGCGCGGGCCGTCGTGCATACGGTCCACGGCCGCCGCGCTGAAGAGGGACTCGGCGGACGCGATGAGGGTGAAGGCGAGGACCGTACCGAGGACGGCCACGCCGCCCAGGTCGGCCAGGTCCCCGAGACCGGGCGGCTGAATGGCGTCCACCAGGCCGCGCACGGTCACGTTCGCCACGTCCAGGTCCAGGGCCGCGACCACGGCGATGGCGAGCGCGACGGCCGCCAGCGGTGCGGGCACCAGCCGCGCCCTGGCGGGCAGCCGCGGCCACAGCACGAGCACCGCGATCGTGCCCAGGCCCACCGCGGTGGCGGTCAGCGCGGTGCCGTCCCGCACCACGTCGGCGATGAGTCCGGGAAGCCCGAGAATCTTGTCGGGGCCGGAGCGGGGCTGGCTCTGTCCTGCCATGGTGTAGAGCTGACCGAAAATCAGCACCAGGCCGATGCCCGCCAGCATTCCCTGGACGACGGAGACGGATATCGCGCGGAACCAGCGTCCGCAGCGCAGGAGGCCGAGCACGATCTGGAGGGCGCCGGTCAGCAGCACAATGGCGCCGAGCATGCTGAGCCCGAACTCCCGGACGGCTTCGAAGACGAGCACGGTCAAGCCGGCCGCGGGACCGCTGACCTGCAGGGCACTGCCGGGCAGGAAGCCGACCACGAGGCCGCCGACGATACCGGTGACGAGGCCGAGTTCGGCCGGGACGCCCGACGCCACGGCGACCCCGACACACAGGGGCAGGGCCACCAGAAAGACGACGAGCGAGGCGAGCACGTCCTGGCGCAGCACGCCCGGGCGGCGCAACTCGCCGAAGGAGGATGGCAGGAAGGAGGGACTGGGGGCATGTGGGAATTCCTCGGTCGGTCTGACAGGCCGGGGGACAGATTCAGGGGTGCCGAGCACCGCCAGTGGCGCGGCGCCCGCGGATCGCGGGCGCGGGCACGGCTACGGGCACGGGCGTGCCCCCGAGCGCGTGCGCGCTGCGCGGCTCGGCTCGGCTCGGCAGGAGAAGGGGATGTGAAGCGGCAGCCCATCCGCACGCGCATGAGCATGTCGACATGCTCATGCGCGTGCGGATGTGCCTACGCATGCGGACCCAGACGCGTCTCGGACGGGCGGTCTCCGCGAAGCGTGCTGCGCGCCGTAAGCACGCAGTCCCGCAGTGAGAGCGCTCAGAGAGGCCCGAACGCGGAGTGCCCTTCTTCGCCGGATCTGACGGCCGCGACGCGCGCCCCGGCCCCGGTGGCGTCGTACGGCGCGGGCCGATGGGCGCGGACGGCGCCGGTGTGGACCTCGTAGTACCAGGCGTGCAGGGTGAGCGACCCGTCGGCGAGACGCTCACTGACGCACGGATAACCCCGCAACGTCGCCAACTGCGCGAGCACATGGGCTTGTACGGCCTCGGCGACGGCCGGGGTGCCGGGGAGCGAGCGCAGCGAGGCGTCGTGCGGCACCGCGTGCTCCAACCAGCCCCGCACGGCGGGCATGGTGGAAAGGTCGTCGCCGCGGACCAGGGCGCCGACGGCACCGCAGTGCGAGTGTCCGCAGACCACGATGTCGCGGACACCGAGCATACGTACGGCGTACTCGACAGTGGCCGCCTCGCCCTGGGGGCGGTCGCCCTCCGGGTAGGGCGGGACGACGTTCCCCGCCGTGCGCAGTTCGAAGAGCTCGCCCGGCCGGGCCCTCGTGATCAGGGCGGGAACGACGCGGGAGTCGGAACACGTGATGAACAGGGCCTGCGGGGACTGCCCCGCTTCCAGGGCGCGGAACCGCGCGGTGTGCTGGGGGTCCGCCACATGCGCTGTGGCGAACGAACGGGCATGGTCGATCAGTGACTTCATGGTGGCCTGCCTCCTGCGCCGCTGCGGCGTGGGGGCCGGAGCGCGGTGTGGTCGGGTCAGAGGGTTGAGGTTCTCGGCGCGCCAATGGTGTGAGCCCAGGGCTGGTCCCCGGCACGACTGACAGCAGCCACACCTCCACTTTGCCTTTGCATTACCTCCCGCGGAAGGGTAAATTCTTGCCAAAGAATGGGCAATAATCGCCGCCGGTCTGTGGGTTGGTACGCGAATAGACCATCGGTCCGGGCTCCGATGGTTGGTCCCTCGCACCGAGGCGCGAACTCTCGGACGGCGTAGGCGTGTTGCGTACGTGTTACGGCAAAGTTTCCGCGGCGGCGCCGCTCACGCCCCCGACGGCCGCGGCTGCTCCGGCGGGACCGAGCTCTCGGCAACCGCCATCCACTGGTCCAGGTCGGACTCGGTGAACTCCACCCACGGTGGGATCTCGGGGAGCTGACGGAGAAGGTCGTAGGCCTCGGGGATCTGGGAGCCGCGAAGGACAGGGCAGTGGCATCCGGCGATGACCTCGGCGTTCAGGTGCTGGAAGTCGGTGACGACCGTCCTGAACTTCTGGGCGTCCAGCAGGGCGACCCAGGGAGCGACCAGGCTTCCGCCGAAGAACTGGCCGTCGCGGAATTCGTCTGGCGACAGCGCTGCCATTCCGGGCATGGGGGTCGGCACGTTCGTGGCAAAGGTGTCCACGGCCCACAGGACGTTGGTCTTCGGGTCGAAGAGGGCGCGGGTTGTGGGGTTGTCGTACAGGGGCGGTCGCCCGTGTCGATCGTGTCGCCGTCGGTCATGAAGCGGCACCGGTTGATGGGGGTCTCCCCCTCCTCGGCCATGCGGCCGATGGAGAACCATGTCGTCAGCAGGGTCGCATTCGGGCATTCCGCAAGGACCGCCAGGAGGTTGCCGGCGTGGTCGCGGTCGTCGTGGGCGAGGAAGATCCACCGTACGTCCAGAGGATCCGCGACGGACCAGGCTGCCTCCAACCACTGGGAGCGCACTGCGGGCGCCCCGGTGTCCACGAGGACCGGTTCGGCTCCCCGAATCACCATCGAATTCATCGGGAAGTGGCCGACCGGTGGGGCCTCAAGGGCCCACGGGATGACGAAAGTCTCCTCGGCGATCTTGTACGGCTGCAGAAGGTTAAAGCTTCCATGGTCGTCATCACTGGTCTCCTAAGACGTCGTTTCTTTTGGCGTGATTCGTTGAGCCGTGCATGACGGATCTGGTTGAGCGGTTGGTGCCGGATGAGTTGTGGACGTTGTTCGGCGGGTGGTTCCGCCGACAGAGGTGAAGCCCCCGCAGGGCGGGGGCCGACGCAGAGCAGGTGACCGCGAGACCTTGGCGGCGATCATCTTCGTGGCTACCTCGGGCTGCACCTGGCGGCAACTGCCGCCAGTGTTCGGTCCGGCCTGGCCCACGGTCTACCGGCGCTTCGCCCAGTGGAGCCGGGAAAGGGTCTTGGCCAGGCTCCACCGGGTCGTCCTCGACGAACTCGGTGCCCGCGGCGAGCTGGACTGGTCGCGGTGCGCGATCGACTCCGTCAGCGTCCGGGCAGCAAAAGGGGGCCACTGACCGGACCGAATTCGACCGACCGTGGCAAGAACGGATCGAGAATTCACCTCATCACCGACCGGAACGGGCTCCCCCTGTCCCTGGGCATCTCCGGCGCCAACATGCACGACAGCCTCGGCCTGGAACCGCTCGTGCGCGGGATCCCGCCCATCCGCTCCCGACGCGGCCCGCGCCGCAGGCGCCCGGCCAAGCTCCATGCATCCACCGGTGGCGGGGATGGTCCTCGCTTTTCCGTGGAGTGTCGGAAGTCAGTGCTCCGCGGCTGCCCGGAAGGCAGCGGCCTTGCGGGCGGCTTCGGGAGCTCGGTCACATCCGTGAAGGTGAGGGCACCGAGGGTAGCCGCGTCGCTCCATGCGCAGATGACTGCCCCGCCCGTGCGACCATCACCGTCGGCCATCGCCGTATCCGTAGCTCAGGCGGCCACCCAGCGGACCCGCGTCGAACGACGCCACATCCCGTACCCGGGCGCCGGCGAAGAGATTGCGGAACTCCTGGGTGATCGAGTACTTGCGCTTCTCCGCGCCCAGTCCGGTGTCCATTCAACCGTGAGCCTTTTCCAACCTGACCGTGGGGCCGTGATGTTGGTCGGTGCGGGCTGTACGGAGCGAGGAAGCTCCTGGTAGATGGGTTCTCGACCAAGATCACCCGTGTCCGCCAGGAGCTTCGCGTGCTTGTCTGCCCGTCGTCGATCGATCTGTCCAGCCGTACCGTGCGGTACCTGACCGAGCAGCTCGCCGTCCGGCAGCGGGAGTTCGGTACGCGGTGGCGGCGTCTGGACCCCCCTCCTTCCTTCCCCGGGAGAAGTCGCAAGACACCTATGGGTTTTTTCTTT
>NZ_JBVIHM010000026.1:0-2898 GCF_055570295.1 Streptomyces sp. NPDC031265 | reverse complement strand
TCGGCCCCCCCTCTGCCACCCAGCCCGATGCGCCCCCCACCCACCCCCCCCACCCTGTTAAGCCCTGCTTTCGCCACGTTTCCCCCCCCCCCCCCCTCCCTCCCCCACGCCGCCCCCCCCCCAAGGCACGGCTGGCTTGGCCCGTCGGGCGGGTGCCGTGGCATCCATGGTGCTGCCGCGCGGGGGCCGGTGGCGGTCGACGGAGCGGTTGGCGACGGAGCGCGGAGCGGTGGACGGCGGGGGCAGCCGATCGGTTGACCCGGCCGCGGCCGGGCGGCCGTCCGTCGAACGTACGGACCCGCGGTGCGGGTGTCAGGTGTTCCGCACCACCGGGGCGCCGGGGGCCGGGCTGGACGGGGTCCCTGTCAGCCCCGGCGCTCACGGGAAGCGGGTCAGCAGATGACGGTCACCTCGTGGGAGACCGGGCGCGCCGCCCAGGGGTAGCTGGTGACACCGAAGGTGGCGCGGATGGTGGAGCCGCAGGCCACGTTGGCGCTCAGGCCCGGGACGTCCAGGTTGGTGTTGTTGAAGAGGGTGAACTTGGTGACGTTCGGCAGCGGGGCGCCGTCGACCGTGGCCGTGAAGGTGGTGGTGAGCTCCTTCGGCGTGGGGGCCGGGCTGCCCGGGGAGGGCGGGCCGGCAAGGCCGACCTTGCCGACGAACGCGACGGTGTTGCCGGTGACTTCGGCGCACAGGCGGGTTGAAAGGGCGGACTGGAGGCCGGAATTGCCGCAGGAGACCACGGTCTCGGTGGCGCTCGCGGGGGCGGCGACGGCGATCGCCGGGGTGAGGGCGGCGAGGCTCAGGCTTGCGACTGCGGCAGTGAGGAACGTCGAACGCTTCATGGTCGATCTCCCTGGAAGGACGGGCCGTCGGCGGATCCCGAATGGCTCACATGGCATGTGATATTTCACATGCCATGTGAAGATCAAGTGATCCTCGCGTGAACGACTTGAAATCGTGTGGCGACGGCTCGTCAACGTCCAGTTCAGGACACGGAGTTGACGGATCAGGCGGCGACAGGCGGGCGCGTCGGCCGGGGCCGCGGACCCCGCCGGGCACCCGGACCCGCCGCGCGGAGCTCGCACACCCGCTTCCAGCCGACGCACACAGCAGAAGAGCTGGCGATGGAGGAATAGCGTGGATGAAGGCTTCATCGGCGAGGCCGACGAGCGCAGCGCCGACACCGTGATCACGCCGGTCAAGCGCCGCCGAATGACCGAACTCTCCGACAAGCACAAGGCCTCGAACAAGGTCCACGCGGCACTCCGGGCCCCGTCGAACGCACCATCTCCCAGACCAGGCAGTGGCGAATCTTGCGGCAAGCCCGTATCAGCCCGTATGAGTCCGAACAAGCTCACGTCGGTCGCCGCCGCGATCCTCACCCTCATGATCTACATGTGAAAGGCTCCAGGTCAGACGCCCCCGCACCGAATATCAGAATCCCCGAATCGACACCTCGCCATCACCCGAATGGACGCACCCACATGGCGGTACTGGGCCTGGCAACTCTACGGTCGGTTCAGATCTCGGTTCCGAGACAGGTGGCTAGCCAGGGAGGTCAACCATGAACCGACTGCGCACCCTCGCCCTCGCGGCCGCGCCCGCGACATTGATGATCGGCCTGGCGATTCCGGCTTCCGCCGCACCTGCGCCGCAGGCGCCGACAACGCCGAACGCCAGCTGTTACACCCCGCGGGCAGACCAAGTTCTCACTGCCCAGGAAGGCATCAAGCTTGTCAGCGCCTGCAAGACTCAGAAGTCTGACCCCTCGTGGCACTGGATGGGCAACTACGGCTCGGTCTACGACGTGGTCAACGTCGCGAACAGCAGGGGCGTCGGCTCCGGTGGGCTGGTAACGATACCGAATGCCAGCGGCGGCGGCCTGATCCCGACCTTCATGTACTACTGAACGGGCGACCTGGTACTCCAGCAGCGTTTCGCTGTCTGACCTGGTCAGAGGCTTCGTTGGGAGTGTAGGTGTCGGGTGGCGTGGGGTGGGCGGTCTTGGCTGACCGCCCCTCCATCGAGTGGATCTGTCACTGGTCAACCGGGCAGGGTGCCGTCTTCGAAAGCTGCATTCCCGACCTTGCGGCCTTTCGCCCTGCCAGAAGACCGGTGGACTTCGAGGTGATTGAACGAGATCTCCGAGTGAGCCTCCCGTCTGACTATCGGGAGTTCGCCCACGCGTATCCCGCGCTCGAGATTGACGGCTTCCTGAGGGGCTGCTCCCCGACGTCGGGCCTTGAGGCGGAATTCTGTGACGAGATTCGCGAAGAGCTGGAGATCCTCCAAGATCTGTACCAAAGTGATCCTGATTTGAGCGGAGGTTACGCTCCCTATCCCAGTGAATCCGGCCTCATCCCCTGGGGCCCCCTCTCCCAGGACACTTTCTACTGGAAGGTATACGGGGACGGTGACCGTTGGCCTGTGGTCGTCGGTGGACGCAATGACGACTGGTAGGAATTCGAGGGAGGCGTGATCGCCTTACTGGTCGGGCTCATTGACGGACCATCGAACGTCGTGGACTGCCGCGCAACGTTCTGCAGCGAAGCTTCCGCAGGAGGCGCCAGCCCTTCAGTACGGCAATGGCGTGCTCGCCGGCGCAGCGGATTTTGGCGTGGCTGCTGTTGTGCCGTTGCTTCCAGCGCTTGAGTCGGCGGCCCCGGAAGGGGACTGGGATGTGGCGGCCGGTGCCTTGGTATGCCTTGTCCGCCCAGCATGTGAGTCCTGCGGCGGCGAGGGCGTCGACGGTTCCGTGGCTGCGTGCGGCGGTCAGGTCGTGGGTGGTGCCGGGCAGGGCTGGTGATGCCCAGGGCAGGCGACCGAACGGGTCGGTGAGGACCTGCACGTTCATGCCGTGCCGCTTGTGCTTGCCCGGGTAGTACGGGGTGTCGG
>NZ_JBVIHM010000025.1:124295-131568 GCF_055570295.1 Streptomyces sp. NPDC031265 | reverse complement strand
GGGGGGACCCTGTGGGAGAGTAGGACACCGCCGAACAAATTTTGAGAAAAGCCCCGTACCGGGATCCGGTACGGGGCTTTTCTGCGTTTACCGGCGTTTAGGGTCGACCCATGCGCTATGACCTCATCATCTTCGACAACGACGGCGTGCTCGTCGACAGCGAACCGATCTCGAACACCATCCTCGCGGAGCACCTCACCGAGCTGGGCTTCCCCACCTCGTACGAGGAATCCATTCGCGACTACATGGGCTCCGCCATGCACCGTATCCACGAGCTGATCCAGGAGCGGACCGGGCAGGCGCTGCCCGCCGACTTCGACGACGCGTTCCACGCCCGCGTCTTCACCGCCTTCGAGCGCGAGCTCCAGCCGGTGGCCGGGGCCACCGACGTACTCGCGAAGCTGGTGGCGGACGGGGTGCCGTACTGCGTCGCCTCGTCCGGGAGCCATGAGCGGATCCGGGTGGGGCACCGAAAGACCGGGCTGGACGAGTGGTTCGAGGAGGAGTGGGTGTTCTCCTCGCAGGACGTCGGGCGCGGGAAGCCGGCGCCGGATCTGTTCCTGTACGCCGCCGAGCGCATGGGCGTCGCGCCGGAGCGGTGTGCCGTCGTCGAGGACAGCCCGCTCGGGGTGGAGGCAGCGCGGGCCGCCGGGATGGACGTCTACGGGTTCACCGCCATGACGCCCGAGGAGCGGCTCCAGGGCTGCAGGGCTCTCTTCTCCGACATGGCACAACTGCGCGAATTGCTGGGGTGATCCGTCTACCCAGGAGTAGCTTGCGGGCCTAAGCTCTGCGGCCATGACAGACGTACGCCTGCGGCGGGGCCGGGCGTCCCTCGCGCTCAGCTTCTGTGCGCAGGGCATCGCCTTCGCCCTCCTGGTGACCCGCATCCCCGCGCTCCAGGACCAGTACGGGATATCCGACGGCCTGTTGCCGGCGTTCCTCGCGGGCGTGCCGATCCTGGCCGGGGTCGGCAGCGTCACCACCGAGCACCTGGTGAAGCGGGTGGCGCCCACTGTGGCGCTGCGGTGGGTGCAGCCGCTCGTGCTGCTCGCGCTGGTCGGCGTCGCGGCCGGGGACCGGATGTGGCAGGCGGCCGTCTCGCTCGGGGTGTTCGGGCTGGCCGTCGGCGGGCTCGACGCGTGCATGAACATGCTGGGGATCAGTCTTCAGCGCGCGTACGGGCGCAGCATCATCCTGGGTTTCCACGCCGCGTTCAGCCTCGGCGGGATCGTGGGCGCCTCGCTCGCGTGGGTGGGGGCGCACTGGGACCTGTCGCTGCTCGCCTCGTATCTGCCGGTCGTCCTCGTGCTGCTGCCGCTGTGTCTGGCCGGGAGCCGGTGGTACGTGGACGGGGAGCCGGCCGCCGCCGCCTCGGAAGTCGCTTCCGAAGGCTCCGAAGCTTCCGAAGGCGGCGCCGCGAGCGGCAAGTCCGTCGCCTTTCGGCTGCTGCTGCCGCTCTGCCTGGTGATGGCCTTCGCGTACATCGGCGACTCGACCGTCTCCAACTGGAGCGCGAAGTACCTCCAGGACGTGCTCGGCAGCTCCGAGCAGCTGTCGACCGTTCCGTACAACGTCTACATGGTCACCACCCTGCTGGGGCGGGCGGCCGGGGACCACGGTGTGCGGCGGTTCGGGGCCGTGGCCGTGGTGCGGGGCGGGGCCGTGCTCGCGAGCGCCGGGTTCGCGGTGGTCGCGGTGGCGCCGGGGCCGTGGATCGGGATGCTCGGGTTCACCATGCTGGGGTTCGGGCTGTGTGTGATCGTGCCGCAGACGTACGCGGCGGCGGGGCGGCTGTTCCCGCACGCCTCGGACGCGGCGATCGCGCGGCTCAACGTCTTCAACTACGTGGGCTACCTCTTCGGGTCGCCGCTGGTCGGCGGGATCGGCGGCGCGTGGAGCTATCGCGGCGCCATGCTCATACCGATGGTGCTGGTTCTGCTGACACTGGTGTACGCCAGGTCGTTCGGCGCGGAGGGCGCCCGATACGGTGGCGGGCATGAGCGGCCGCGCACTGTTGATGTGGGATGACGCTGTCACGGCGTACGACTTCGGACCGAGCCATCCGATGGATCCGGTACGGCTTTCGCTGACCATGGGGTTGGTGCGGGCGTACGGGCTGGACAAGGCGCTCGACGTGGTGGCCGCGCCCGCGGCGGGGGACTCGACGCTGCGGCTCGTCCACCGCGAGGACTATGTGGCGGCCGTACGGGCCGCCTCGGCGGATCCGGGCGCCGCGGACCAGGCGTACGGCCTGGGGACCGTGGACGACCCCGCGTTCGCCGGGATGCACGAGGCGGCCGCGCTGATCGCCGGGCAGTCCGTGGGGGCCGCCGAGGCGGTGTGGCGCGGGGACGCGGCGCACGCGGTGAACTTCGCGGGCGGGCTGCACCACGCGATGCCGGGCGGGGCCGCGGGGTTCTGCATCTACAACGACGCGGCGCTCGCGATCGCCCGGCTCCTTGAGCTGGGGGCGGAGCGGGTCGCGTACGTGGATGTGGACGTGCACCACGGCGACGGGGTGCAGACGGCGTTCTGGGACGACCCCAGGGTGCTGACGATCTCGCTCCACGAGCATCCCCGGCTGCTGTTCCCCGGGACGGGGTGGCCGGAGGAGACGGATACCGACGGGACGGCCGTCAACGTGGCGCTGCCGGCCGGGACCGGGGACGAGGGGTGGCTGCGGGCGTTCCACTCCGTGGTGCCGGAGCTGCTGGCCGAGTTCCGTCCCCAGGTGCTGGTGACGCAGCACGGCGCCGACACGCACTTCGAGGATCCGCTGGCGCATCTGGCGGTATCGCTGGACGCCCAGCGGGCGGTTCAGGAGGCGTGCCACGCGCTGGCGCACGAGCATGTGGTGGGCGGGAAGTGGGTTGCCCTCGGCGGCGGGGGGTACGCGGTGGTGGACGTGGTGCCGCGCTCGTGGACGCATCTGGTGGGGGTGGCGGGGCACGCGCCGGTGGATCCGGAGTCGGTGATCCCGGCGTCGTGGCGGGACGAAGTGTTCGCTCGTACGCGCCAGTTGGGGCCGGGGCGGATGACAGACGGGCGTACGGTGCTGTGGCGTGACTGGGAGTCGGGCTACGACCCGGCGGACCGCCTGGACCAGGCGGTCCTGGCGACTCGGCGGGCGGTGTATCCGCTGCGGGGGCTGCTGGCGTAGCGAAGTCCGCGGCTCTGTGCGGGGCTTCGCCGCCTCCCTGTACCCCACTGCACCCCGCTGCTTCGATCCGTTACGCCAACTGTGCGTACTCTGTCCGGTTTCGGCCCCCGGGGCGCCCTACTGCGGGAGCATCGGGGGGTGTTGAGCACCGGGGCGCTGCGGGCGCATCTGTTGGCTGCGCGGCTGGCCGGGCCTGTGGCCACCTCGCGGGAGGAGAGCCTGCGCAGCTATCGGCTGTTCGCGGCCCGGGACCCTCGGGTCACGCTCGGTCTCGACCCCGAATGGGGATGGGGCGAGCGGGACTTACTGCGGCTCATGGCGGACAAGTGCGGGGTGAGTCCGGATCCTGCGCATGTGACGGGGCCGGATGTCATCGATCCGGAGCGGACGCTCGCCGGGCTCGACGCGCTGGCCGCGAGGATCCGCGACGTGGCCGCGCGGCGCGGCGCCGTACTCTTCGGAACCGGGCATCCGCACCGGCTGCTCGCCTTCTACGCCGCCCTCGCGGACGCTTTGTCGGCGGCCGGATGTGATGTTCTCACCCCCGCGCAGGGGCGATGTGTCGACATAACGACCCGGTTCGGGGTACGTACGTACAACCTTGACTACGTACGAGGAGTCGCGCTGGTGCGTGAACCCGGCGCGCGGGGTCCCGCCGGTGAGACCGGCGCACACACCCATTCGCCGCTGCCGGTTCGGGTCGCCCTGGGGGTCGCGGCGACCCTTCGCGGGCGGCTGCCGGACCTGGTCGTCGGAGATCACGGATGGGTCTGCGGGGCAGGTCAGCTGGGTATCGAGGCGGTCGGTCTGGCCGATACGGACGATCCCGCGCTGTTCGTCGGAGAGGCCGAGGGGCGGGTGTCCGTGGTCGTTCCGCTTGATGACGCTGTGCGGTCTGATTACTACCGGCCGCTTACGCGCTATGTACTCAATCGAGCGTGTCTGTCATGGTAGGCGGCCATCAGCAGCTCCTCTTCCCCACTCGCACCACCCGCCCCTAGTCTGGGGAGTGAGCGCACAGCGACGAAGAGTCACCGGAGGGGAAGCCGGTGCGCGTCGGGTGCGGAAGGTACAGGTGGGTCATGGCTGCTGATCAGAGGCCTCTGAACGAGGTCGTGTTCCTGACCGTGGCGGAAGTCGCCTCGGTGATGCGAGTGTCGAAGATGACCGTGTACCGCTTGGTGCACAGCGGTCATCTGCCGGCGATCCGGGTGGGCAGGTCCTTCAGGGTCCCGGAGCAGGCGGTTCAGGAGTACCTCCGAGAGTCCTTCGTGGGGGTGGAGACAGCCTGACGGCGCCCTCGGTTACGACCTCTGCGCTCAGGCGGGTAGGCTAGCCCCTCGTAGGTCGTGTGGGCCCAGACGCCCCGCACCGAGTGAAGAGAAGTGAGCGAGGGTAGTCGTGGGCTCTGTTATCAAGAAGCGGCGCAAGCGGATGGCTAAGAAGAAGCACCGCAAGCTGCTCAAGCGCACCCGCGTTCAGCGTCGCAACAAGAAGTAAGCGACAGCTGTACGTGAACTCGCAGCCCTTCCGCCGTCCTGGTGGGAGGGCTGCGGTGCGTTTCCGGCCGCATATCCCGCACGCCCTTTCGGTATCCCGGAAGCCCGTGCCGCGCGCTTTCCGGCGGGCCTTTCGGCGCCGGTTTATCGGCCACGCGCGACCACGCGGTCATCACCGGGCAACATCCAGCCGCTACGGTGGCGCCAAGAGTGCACCTCAGGCCAAAGGAAGGCGCTGATCTTGGGGAAGGTCGTGCTCGTCACCGGAGTGGCCCGGCAGCTCGGAGGCCGTCTCGTACGGCGCATCCAGCGTGATCCGGAAGTGGACCGGGTGATCGGCGTGGACGCCGTGCCGCCCGGCCACCATCTGGGCGGAGCCGATTTCGTACGGGCGGACATACGGCAGCCCGCCATCGCCCGCGTGCTGGCCGAGCATGCCGTGGACACCGTCGTGCACATGGACGTGACCGGCACGCCGCTGGGCGCCGGCGGGCGGACGTCCGTGAAGGAAACGAACGTCATCGGCACCATGCAGCTGCTCGGCGCGTGCCAGAAGTCGCCTTCGGTGCGGCGCCTGGTGGTGAAGTCGAGCACCAGCGTGTACGGGTCGGCGCCGCGCGATCCGGCCGTTTTCACCGAGACGACCCCGCCCAAGTCGCTGCCGAGCGGCGGCTTCGCGAAGGACGCCGTCGAGGTCGAGGGGTACGTACGCGGCTTCGCGCGGCGCCGGCCCGATGTGGCGGTGTGCGTGCTGCGGTTCGCGAACATCCTGGGGCCGGGCGCGGACTCGCCGCTCGCCGAGTACTTCTCGCTGCCGGTGCTGCCGACCGTGTTCGGCTACGACCCCCGGCTGCAGTTCGTCCACGAGGACGACGTCATCGACGTGCTGCGCATCGCCTCGCACGAGGCCCGTCGCGGGACGCTCAACAGCGGCACCTTCAACGTGGCCGGGGAGGGCGTGCTGCTGCTCTCGCAGTGCTCGCGGCGGCTGGGCAGGCCGACCGTGCCGGTGCTGCTGCC
This sequence comes from Streptomyces sp. NPDC031265, assembly GCF_055570295.1. NCBI lineage: Bacteria > Bacillati > Actinomycetota > Actinomycetes > Kitasatosporales > Streptomycetaceae > Streptomyces > Streptomyces sp. NPDC031265. The sequence goes on along the minus strand of NZ_JBVIHM010000025.1, from coordinate 125,886 downwards.
GACGGTCCGCTGGGTGGGCTCGGCGCTGCGCTCGGTCGGCGTGAGCGACTTCTCGCCCGAGCAGATCAGGCTGCTCACCCACGGCAGGGTGGTGAGCACCGCGCAGATGCGGGAGACGCTGGGGTTCGAGCCGAAGTACACGACGGCGGAGGCGTTCGCCGACTTCGCGCGCAGCCGGGGCCCCGGGCTGCTGCCGCCGGACGCCCTGGCGAGGGCCGTGGACAGGGTGGCGGCGCTGCCCTTCCGGCCGTTCGCCGGGGGTGCTCCGGCCACTTCCACCTTGTCCACTCCCGGCGCGGAATGAGGAGCTCAACCACGATGGCGGACGCCAAGGTCATTCCGTTCGACGACGACCGCTCGCGCGGCGGTGCGCAGCGCCCGGGGCGCCGCCGCTCCGGCGGGCGGCGGGGTACGGCCCCGGAGGCGGCCCCCGCCCCGGTGAGCGCCCTGCCGGGCCAGCACACCGTCTCCCAGGGCCCGGAGGGCGGGCAGGGGCCGCAGGGGGCCGCTGACGCCGCCGTCCCGCAGCAGGACGCCTCGCGGGACGGTTCCCCGCGGGATGCCGGGCAGCCGGGCGAGGAGGTGCGGGAGCGGCCGGGTGGCGGCTGGGACCGGCGGGTCGCGGGCGGGCTCGCGTTCCTGCGGCGGCGGATCACCGGCGAGTACGAGGTCGACGAGTTCGGCTACGACAAGGAGCTCACCGACCAGGTCCTGATGTCCCTGATCCGCCCCTTCTACGAGAAGTACTTCCGGGTGGAGGTGAAGGGTGTCGAGAACATCCCGGCCGAGGGCGGGGCGCTGGTCGTCGCCAACCACTCCGGGACGCTGCCGCTGGACGGGCTGATGATGCAGGTGGCGGTGCACGACCACCATCCGGCGGGGCGGCACCTGCGGCTGCTCGCTGCGGACCTGGTGTTCATGCTGCCGGTCGTCAACGAGCTGGCCCGCAAGGCCGGGCACACCCTGGCCTGCGCGGAGGACGCCCAGGCGCTCCTGGAGCGGGGCGAGGTCGTCGGGGTGATGCCGGAGGGTTTCAAGGGCATCGGGAAGCCGTTCAGCGAGCGGTACAAGCTCCAGCGGTTCGGGCGGGGCGGGTTCGTGTCGACCGCGCTGCGGGCCGGGACGCCGATCGTGCCGTGCTCGATCGTCGGGGCCGAGGAGATCTACCCGATGATCGGCAACTCCAAGACGCTGGCCCGCCTTCTGGGCTTTCCGTACTTCCCGATCACGCCCACGTTCCCGTGGCTGGGGCCGGCCGGGCTCGTGCCGCTGCCGACGAAGTGGACGATCCAGTTCGGCGAGCCGATCCCGACCGACGGGTATCCGCCGGAGGCGGCGGAGGACCCGATGCTGATGTTCAACCTGACGGATCAGGTGCGGGAGCAGATCCAGCACACGCTCTACAAGCTGTTGGTGCAGCGGCGGTCGGTGTTCTTCTGACCTGTTTTCCGACAGCGGTACGTGTGTGGGGGGGGGGGGGGGGGGGGGGGGGGGCCCACCCCACCAAAAGGGGGAGGGCCCGCCTCCCCCACCAACCCTCCGCAACCACCGGGAGACACCCGGAGGGAGGGAAGGGGAGGGGGAGGCACGG
>NZ_JBVIHM010000025.1:102942-124285 GCF_055570295.1 Streptomyces sp. NPDC031265 | reverse complement strand
AACACACTCCCGAAAGGTGTTGGGGAGAGGGGGGTTGGGTTTTCTTCGGCTTTTTTTCCCGACGGCGGGGTGGGTGGGGGGCGCCCTGGGGAAACCGGCCCCCCCCACACACGTAACCGGTGGAGCTACCTCGCGTCCTCGCCATCCATGTCCAGGCCCGGGAGCACGCCGGGGAGGAGCGGGGGCAGGGTGACGTCCGGGACCGGCGGCTTGGCCGGGGTGGTGCCGGACGTCGGCGGGGCGCTCTTCGACGGGGGGCCGAGGAGGCCGCCGGTGTTGCCGCCGAGCAGGCCCTGGTTCGGCTTGGTGCCCGAGGTGGAGGGCTGCGGCTTGGTGCCGCCGCCCACCGTGCCGTGCGCCGGGGCCGAGGAGGCCGGGGCCGGGCGGGCCGTGTGGCTCGCCTCGCCCTGGTGCGTCGTGTCCGTACGGCCATGGGTCTTCGTCTTGGCCGGGGGGAGCATCGAACGCAGCGGCTCGACCTCTTGGTCTATGGCGACGAAGACGGAGGTGACCTGGTCGCCGACGTCGGTGAGCTGTGTGGGCAGTTTGCCTCGCAGCTTGCTCCAGCTGTCGCGGTGCGCCGAGGCGAACGACGACAGCGCGGCGATGGGGCTGAGCGAGCCGTCCTTGGCGTACGCGGCGTGGAGCAGTCGGTGGCCTTCGCTCACGTCGTGCTGCATACCGTTCAGCGTGCGGCGGACCTCGCTCAGCTGCTCGTGGTCGAGGTCGCCGGCGCGGCCGCGCTCCATCAGGCGGCGGGCCTCGCTGAGCCGGGTGGAGGCCTGATCGAGGTAGATCTTGCCCCGGTCGGCGTCGTCGTCCGCCAGGTTGAGCTTGAGGTCCTCCATGCCGCGCTTCAGCCCGTACAGCGAGTCACCGGGGAGGGCGTCGGAGCTGGCAGCGGCTACGCCGCTGAACGCGCCCGCGGCCACACCGATGCTCAGGCCGCCCGCAGCGATGCCCTTCGACCAGCGGGAGCGAGGGCGCAATGTCCGGAGCGGGGCCGCCCGGTGGGCGCCCCGGCCGGTCCGCTGTGCGGGCATCTGGGGGTCGGTGGCGCCACCTGAAGCGAACATCTGCTCCATGGCGGCCACGAGCAGCGCCCGCTGCTCCACCTTCACCCGTGGGTCCATCTCTGGTTTCGGCAGTTCGCCGAGGACGGTCGCCAGGGTCAACAGGTCGGCTTCCGCCGCCTGTTCGGCCGCGACGGCCGGATTGGCGGGTGGCTGCTGGGCCGCCGAGGCTTCTTCCAGGGCCTGGGCGAAGGCGTTCGCCCGCCGGTGCGCCGATACGTTTGCGATCACTGGCGGCACCTCCTCTCGTCATCACGGTCGACTCCCCAAGGGGCCTGGAAGGTTGCACGCCTTGAGCACATCCACACGATCGGGTGAGCGGCGGGGGACATGGCGTGACCACTGGGAGCCTGCATCCGGCACAACGACGGACGCGGCACTTGGGTTACGGACGAAGGATGATCGGACCACAGTGTGACCGGGGCAGCACTGAGCACTCACCGAAGGTGAGTTGGGCCGGCCCGTCCGGAGGCCTGCGCGGCCTCCGGGATCAGCGGACATCAGCGGACGTCTAGCGGGCGTCTTCGGGGAGGAGCCGGGCGAGAGTGCGCACGGCTCGGTACTGGAGGGTCTTGATGGCGCCCTCGTTCTTGCCCATGACGCGGGCGGTCTCGGCGACCGAGAGGCCCTGGAGGAAGCGCAGAGTGACGCACTCCTGCTGCTGCGGATTGAGTTTCCGTACGGCTTCGAGGAGCGCGGCGTTGGAGAGGGACTCCAGGACGGAGTCCTCGGGCGACCGCTCCACTTCATTGGCGTCGAGCATTTCGCCGGTGGTCACTTCCAGGCGGAAACGGCTCGACTTGAAGTGGTCCGCGACCAGGTTGCGCGCGATCGTGACCAGCCAGGCGCCGAAATCGCGGCCCTGCCAGGTGAAGGTCGAGATCCTGCGCAGGGCGCGCAGGAAGGTCTCGCTGGTGAGGTCCTCGGCGGTGGCCTTGCCGCCTACGCGGTAGTAGATGTACCGGTACACGGTGTCGCTGTACTGGTCGTACAGCCGTCCGAAGGCGTCGGCCTCGCCCGCCTGGGCGCGCTCGACGAGGTCCATCATGCGGGCGCTGTCGCTGTCGGCGCTGGGGCGGCGGGCGGTCGGCGTCGCGGACGTGCCCGTGCTGCGGCCGCCGCTCCGTCTTCCGACCGCGGCACCACCGTCTGCCAGCGCATAGCAGGCAGCGAGGGGTGAGGCGGTGGCGAAGGCGGGGGCGGTGACGTACGCGGTGGGGACGAAGACGCGCAGACGGTCGACGACCGCTGCGCGCAGCGTAGCCAGGCCCGAGGCGTCAACCCCGACGTGTGGGTACACGGGACTCCCAGAGGCAGAGCTTCCATCACGTGCAGTGCGGGACCGTTCACCCGCCGTTGCGACGTGTGGGTTCCGGTATGCGTCTGAGGAGAATAACGCTTCGTGCAGGGAGCGCTACACCCAGTTGCTCAAATCGTCGATTCCGTCGCTTCTGTTACGTCTATGCGGCGGATTGGGTTGCGGAGTGTGAGCGGGTGGTGGCGTTGTGGTGATCGATGTTGATCGGTTGGGGAGTGGGATGTGGCCGAGTGGAGAGTGGGGGACTGGTGGGGGGTTTGGGGGGTTCCTGCGGGTAAGTGGTCCCGGATTGGGCCCCCACCCCGCCCGTTCCCGCTGTGACATGTGCGGCTCCGCCGCGTGGCCTCCGGGGGTGGGTGGGTGGTTGAGGTGGGTTTCCCCGGGGGCCGCGCCCCCGGGCCCCGTTGCGGGGCCTGCGGCCCCTGCACCCCGCTTTTGGGACTCCGCCCCGGACCCCGGACCCCGGGCCACCCGGACCCCGGGCGCGGGGTGGGTGGGTTACCTGGGCTGCGCCCCTGCACCCCGCTCGCGGAGGCTCCGCCCCTGCACCCCGCTTCGGGGTCCGCCGCGGATCCCGGCACGGGGCGGGTGGGGTGCCTGGGCTTCGCCCCCGGGCCCCGGGCGGGGCTGTGCCCCTGCACTCGCCCGCGGGGGCTCCGCCCCCTGCACCCCGCCCCCTGCACCCCTTCGCGAGGCCTGCGGCCCCTGCACCCCGCGTCGGGGCTTCGCCCGGATCCCGGCACGGGGCGGGTGGGGTGCCTGGGCTTTGCCCCCGGGCCCCGTTCGTCTGCAGGTTGTCTGGGGTTGGGCGCGCAGTTCCCCGCGCCCCTAAAGGCAAAAGGGAGCCCGGCCACATTTCAGCCCTCCGGCGTGCGAGGAGCGGCCCCTTCAGGGGCGCGGGGAACTGCGCGACCAGCCCCCCACCGGTCCGCAGGCGCAACGCAGCCACGAAACGCAGCCCGGAACCGCCTCAGCGCCTGCGGCGATGCAGTGCGACCGCCGCCGCCGTGCCGCCTGCCAGCGCGCCCACCCCCGCCGCCGCCGGGATCCCCACCTTCGCCGCCTTCCGGCCCGTCCGGTAGTCGCGCAGGCGCCACTCCCTCGCCCGGGCGTGCTTGCGGAGTTTCGCGTCGGGGTTGATGGCGTAGGGGTGGCCCACCAGGGACAGCATGGGGATGTCGTTGTGGGAGTCGCTGTACGCCGCGCAGCGCGTGAGGTCCAGGCCCTCCGCCGCCGCCAGGGCGCGAACCGCCTCCGCCTTGGCGGGGCCGTGCAGGGGCTCGCCCACCAGGCGGCCGGTGTAGACGCCGTTCACGGACTCCGCGACCGTGCCGAGCGCGCCCGTCAGGCCGAGGCGGCGCGCGATGATCGTCGCGGTCTCCACCGGCGCGGCCGTCACCAGCCACACCTTCTGGCCCGCGTCCAGGTGCGCCTGGGCCAGCGCGCGCGTGCCGGGCCAGATGCGGTCCGCCATGTACTCGTCGTAGATCTCCTCGCCGATGGTCATCAGCTCGGAGACGCGGTGGCCCTTGACAATGGACAGGGCGCTCTCGCGCGCGTCCTGCATGTGCTCGGGGTCCTCGACCCCGGCGAGCCGGAACCACGCCTGCTGCCAGGCGAACCGGGCCAGGTCGCGGCGCTGGAAGAACTTCCGTTTGTACAGGCCCCGCCCGAAGTGGAAGATCGCCGCGCCCTGCATCACCGTGTTGTCGAGGTCGAAGAAGGCGGCGGCCAGGTCGTCCCCGACGACGGGGAACTCCGGAGCCGAGGGGGATTCGTCATCCGGCTCGGCCCTTCTCCTGGCTTCCGCGTCCGCGAGTTCCGCCAGCTCCTGTTCGGATTTGCGGGCTGCCTCGGCTGCGGCCTCGCCGGCCAGCACGCTGCGGGCTGTCGCCGAGCGCCTACGAGGGGTGAGCCATCCCAGTACGGCCATGTCGTGAGCATAGCCAGTCCGTTCGGTCCCGCCCGACACGCCGGGATGCGGTGGCGTGAACTCTGCGAGGCGGGACTGTTGGCGGGACTGTTGAACGGGTCGGATGGGAGTGATCCCGCTCATGGGCGGGCCCGCTTCGCCGTAGGCGGAGAATGGACTCATGAGTCCTCTCTTTCGGCGGGGGAAGTCCCCGCAGAGCCCCGGCCGGTCCGCCCCGCCGCTCGTCACGCTCATCGGCAAGCCCGGCTGCCATCTCTGCGATGACGCCCGCGCCGTCGTGGAGCGTGTGTGCGCCGAGACCGGTGCGGTGTGGGAGGAGAAGGACATCACTCAGGACGAGGCGCTGCACCGTGAGTACTGGGAGCAGATTCCGGTGGTCCTCGTCGACGGCGCGCAGCACACCTTCTGGCGCGTGGACCCCGCTCGCCTCAGGAGTGCACTGAGCGTGTGAGGTGGGTGAGGTGGGTGGGGCGACTGTGTGCGCGTCCGAGCTCCACCTGCCCGTGATCGAGTGGGTGATCAGCGGTAGTTGTGGTTACCATCGAGGTCGTTTTGTCGCGTTCGGGGGTGACATCGTGGAGAGGTGTGTACGGTTTTGCCCCCTTCGGGTTCTGAACGGGTCGACTTCGCTGTCGGTTCCCGGGAATCGGCGCCGGTTCGCGTGAGCCCGGTCACTTTGCTCGGACAAAGCGGACACCATCTTTGTGCACGCGTTCACAAAGACATAGCCTGCATTCGACGGGGCGGTCCTGGGACACATGACCGCCTGCCTCGCTCATCCCGCAGGAGCACCGTGGCAACTGGCCGAACTCACCGACCGGCGACCCGTAGCCGAGGAATCCCCGAGGCCACCGTCGCCAGGCTTCCGCTGTATCTGCGTGCACTGACCGGACTGTCGGAGCGCTCCGTACCCACGGTCTCCTCCGAGGAGCTGGCCGCGGCCGCGGGGGTCAACTCCGCGAAGCTGCGCAAGGACTTCTCGTACCTCGGCTCCTACGGGACCAGGGGCGTCGGCTACGACGTCGAGTACCTCGTCTACCAGATCTCCCGCGAGCTCGGCCTGACCCAGGACTGGCCCGTCGTCATCGTCGGCATCGGAAACCTGGGCGCGGCCCTCGCCAACTACGGCGGGTTCGCCTCCCGTGGCTTCCGGGTCGCCGCGCTGATCGACGCGGACCCCGCGATGGCGGGCAAGCCCGTCGCCGGGATCCCGGTGCAGCACTCCGACGAGCTGGAGAAGATCATCAGCGACAACGGTGTCTCCATCGGCGTCATCGCGACGCCGGCGGGCGCCGCGCAGCCGGTCTGCGACCGCCTGGTCGCCGCCGGGGTCACCTCCATCCTGAACTTCGCGCCGACGGTCCTGTCGGTGCCCGAGGGTGTCGACGTACGCAAGGTCGACCTCTCCATCGAGCTGCAGATCCTCGCCTTCCACGAGCAGCGCAAGGCCGGTGAGGACGCGGCCGCGGCCGAGGCCGCCGACGTCGTGGCGCCCGTGGTGCGCGGCGGCGCGGCCGTGGACCGGAAGGGACCCGACGGGGACATGCCCGCCGTGATGCCGGCATGAGCCTCCTGGTCGTCGGCCTCAGCCACCGCAGCGCCCCCGTCAGCATCCTCGAACGGGCCTCGCTGTCCTCCGACACGCAGGTCAAGCTGCTGCAGGACACCCTGGCCGCGGAGCCCGCCGCCGAGGCGGCGGTCCTGGCCACCTGCAACCGGATCGAGCTGTACGCGGACGTGGACAAGTTCCACGCGGGCGTCGCCGAGCTCTCCACGCTGCTCGCCCAGCACAGCGGCGTCGGTCTGGAGGAGCTCACTCCGTATCTCTATGTGCACTACGAGGACCGGGCCGTCCACCACCTCTTCTCGGTGGCGTGCGGGCTGGACTCGATGGTCGTGGGCGAGGGGCAGATCCTCGGCCAGATCAAGGACACGCTGGCGCTGGGGCAGGAGCTCCACACCGCCGGGCGGCTCCTCAACGACCTGTTCCAGCAGGCCCTGCGGGTCGGCAAGCGCGCCCACAGCGAGACCGGCATCGACCGGGCCGGACAGTCCCTGGTCACCTTCGGCCTGGAGCAGCTGGCCGTCGGCATGCCGGTGGAGACCTGGGCCAAGGACAAGCGAGCCCTGGTGATCGGCGCGGGCTCGATGTCCTCGCTGGCCGCGGCGACGCTGGCGCGCGCCGGAGTGCGCGAGGTGATCGTCGCCAACCGCACGCCCGGCCGCGCCGAGCGCCTGGTCGAGATCCTCGCGGAGTCGGGGACGGCCGCCCGTGCCGTGCCGATGGGCGATGTCGCGCGCGAGCTGACACGAGTCGACGTGGCGGTTTCCTGTACGGGCGCGACCGGTCTGGTCCTGACGGCTCAGGCCGTCGGCGAGGCGCTCGGCGCCCCGGTCGCCGACGCGCCCGCTCCCGCGGGCCACGCGCCCGCCGCCGCCCCCGAGGGCTGCCCCGTCGACTTCGCCGCCACGGCCGCCGCCGGTGCCGGACTCGCCGCGTACACGGCGGTCGCCGAGGCCGCCGACGCCGTACGCGAACAGGGCGAGCCGGTCGACGCCGACTCCCTGGAGCTGCACGGCAGTTGGGCCGACAACGCCACCGGCGCCCGGCCCGCCGCGCGCCGCCGCATCCCCGCGCAGAGCGGCCCGGTCCGGCTCGCACTGCTCGACCTCGCCATGCCGCGCGACATCGACGCCGCCGTCCACCGCATCCCGGGCGTGCGCCTCGTCGACATCGAGTCGCTCGCCGAGGCCTCGGCCGACGCGCCGATGGCCGCCGACGTCGACCAGGTCCGCTCGATCGTCTCCGACGAGGTCGCGGCCTTCGGCGCCGCCCAGCGCGCCGCGCACATCACGCCGACCGTGGTGGCGCTGCGCGCCATGGCCGCCGACGTGGTGGCCGGCGAAGTGGCGCGCCTGGAGGGGCGGCTGCCCGACCTGGACGAGAGGCAGCGCGCCGAGGTCACCCAGACCGTGCGCCGCGTCGTCGACAAGCTCCTGCACGCGCCGACCGTGCGGATCAAGCAGCTGGCGGCCGAGCCCGGCGGCGCCGGGTACGCGGACGCGCTGCGCACTCTCTTCGACCTCGACCCGGAGACGGTCGCCGCCGTGTCGCGGGCCGATCTGAACGACGTCGACGTCAAGAACCGAGACGCGAAGAACCGAGGGCGGTCATGACCCAGAAAGCACTGAGGCTGGGGACCAGGCGCAGCATGCTCGCCATGGCCCAGTCCGGCCAGGTGGCCGACGCCGTACGGCAGTTGACCGGGCGTCCGGTCGAGCTGGTGGAGATCACCACGTACGGCGACACCTCGCGCGAGCACCTGACGCAGATCGGCGGCACGGGCGTCTTCGTGACCGCGCTGCGCGACGCGCTGCTGCGCGGTGACGTCGACTTCGCCGTGCACTCGCTCAAGGACCTGCCGACCGCGCAGCCCGACGACCTCGTGCTCGCCGCCGTGCCGGTCCGCGAGGACCCGCGCGACGTACTCGTGGCGCGCGACGGGCTGACCCTGACCGAGCTGGCCGCGTCCGCCGAGGGCCGTCCGGTCCGCATAGGCACCGGCTCGCCCCGGCGTATGTCGCAGCTGAACGCGTATGCGCGCAGCCACGGCCTCGCCGTCGAAACCGTGCCGATCCGGGGGAACATCGACACCCGGATCGGATTCGCGCACAGCGGTGAACTCGACGCGGTGGTACTCGCCGCGGCCGGGCTCAACCGCATCGGCAGGATCGGTGAGGTGACCGATTTCCTCGCGGTCGACACCATGCTGCCCGCCCCCGGCCAGGGGGCACTGGCGATCGAGTGCACGGCAGCCGATGCCGACCTCGCCGCCGCGCTCGCCGAGCTCGACGACCCGTACACCCGGGTCGCCGTGACCGCCGAGCGGTCCCTGCTCGCCGCCCTGGAGGCCGGCTGTTCCGCACCTGTGGGTGCCTACGCCGACCTGCTGGCCGACGGGCAGATTGTTCATGAGATGCGCCTGCGCGGCGTCGTCGGTACCACCGACGGCTCGACGCTGGTGCAGCTGTCCATCACCGGTCCTGTACCTGCGTCGCACGACGAAGCCGTGGCGCTCGGTCGCGAACTCGCGGTCGAGATGCTTGCCAAGGGTGCGGCCGGTCTTATGGGGGAGCGAGCACTTTGAGCCCCACCAACTCCTCGAACCTTCCCGCCGTCTCCGCGCACGGGTGCGTCACCTTCCTCGGTGCCGGCCCAGGGGACCCGGGACTGCTGACGCTGCGCGCCGTGGAAGCGCTGGCGTCGGCAGATGTCCTGATCGCCGAGCCGGCTGTGCTCGACGTGGTTCGCGCGCATGCGCGGGCAGGTGTGGACACGCCTCAGCTGACGGTAGTTGACGAGACGTCAGCAACCGTTGGTGTCCCCGTGTTGCGGGACGCCGCCAATCTTGTCATGGAGGCCGCACGCTCCGGCAGGCGGGTGGTGCGTGCGGTCGCGGGCGACCCGGGCCTGGACGGCAGGGCGGGCGACGAGATGCTCGCCTGCGCCTCGGAGGGCATCCCCTTCGAGGTCGTGCCCGGTGTCGCGACGGCGGTGGGCGTACCCGCGTACGCCGGTGTTCCGCTCAGCGACACCTCGGGCGGCGCCGATGTGCGCTTCGTCGACGCGCGCAGCGCGGGCGAGCGCTGCTGGACCGAGGTCGGCGCGAGCGACGGCACGGTCGTCGTCTCCGCGACCCTGGAGACGGTGGCCGCGGCGGCGGGCGAACTCGTCGCGGCGGGCCGCAAGCCCGACACCCCGATGACGGTGACGGTCGCCGGTACGACCACGCGCCAGCGCACCTGGAACGCGACGCTCGGCTCGGTCGCCCAGGTCCTCAAGCAGGCGAAGGTGCTGCCGTCGCCGGACGGGCACCAGCCGGTCATAGCCGTGGTCGGTGAGCGCACCGCCGCGGCCCAGCGCGACCGGCTGTCGTGGTTCGAGTCCAAGCCGCTCTTCGGGTGGCGGGTGCTCGTACCGCGTACGAAGGAGCAGGCGGCGTCGCTCTCCGACCAACTGCGTTCGTACGGCGCGGTGCCGCACGAGGTGCCGACGATCGCCGTCGAGCCGCCGCGCACGCCGCAGCAGATGGAGCGCGCGGTCAAGGGCCTGGTGACGGGCCGCTACGAGTGGATCGCCTTCACCTCGGTGAACGCGGTCAAGGCGGTGCGCGAGAAGTTCGAGGAGTACGGGCTGGATGCGCGCGCCTTCGCGGGCATCAAGGTCGCGGCGGTGGGCGAGCAGACGGCGGCGGCCCTGGTCGAATTCGGCGTCAAGCCGGACCTGGTGCCCAGCGGCGAGCAGTCGGCGGCGGGCCTCCTTGAGGACTGGCCCCCGTACGACCCGGTCTTCGACCCGATCGACCGCGTGTTCCTGCCCCGGGCGGACATCGCCACCGAGACGCTGGTGGCCGGTCTGATCGAGCTGGGCTGGGAGGTGGACGACGTCACGGCCTACCGGACCGTGCGCGCGTCGCCGCCGCCGGCCGACACCCGTGAGGCGATCAAGGGCGGTGGCTTCGACGCGGTGCTCTTCACGTCGTCGTCGACGGTCCGCAACCTCGTCGGGATCGCGGGCAAGCCGCACAACGTGACCGTGATCGCGTGCATCGGCCCGGCCACGGCCAAGACGGCCGAGGAGCACGGGCTGCGGGTGGACGTGATGGCGCCCGAGCCGTCGGTGCTGAAGCTGGCGGAGGCGCTGGCGGAGTTCGGGGCGGCGCGGCGGGATGCGGCCGTGGAGGCCGGGGAGCACGTGACTCGGCCGAGCGAGCGTCGGCCTGGGGCGCGGCGGCGTCGTACCACCTGAGCTCGTGGGCGTCCCGGGGGCTGCGCCCCGGGCCCCCGGGCGGGGCTGCGCCCCGGATGCCCTTCTGTCCGCGGGCCCGGTGAGGGCTGGTCGCTCCCCCAAGTTCTCGGCTCCGCTCGAACAGGGGGGACCCCCATCGCGGCGGAGCCGCACAGTGACACAGCCCCGCGCCCCTTTTGGGCCCGGTGTTTGGCTGCGGGTCGGCTGTGGCTGGTCGCGCAGTTCCTCGCGCCCCTAGGGGCAGAACGGGGTCCGGCCAGATTTCAGCGCTCCGGCGTCTGAGGAGCGGGGTCCGGGGCGGAGCCGCGAAGGCGGGGGGCAGGGAGCGAAGCCCCCGCCCCCACGGGGCGCGGGGAACTGCGCGACCAGCCACAGACGAACGGGGTCCGGGGCGGAGCCCCGAAGCGGGGTGCAGGGGCCGCAGCCCCCGGGAGAACCTCCTCTTCCCCCCTCTCCCCCGGAGGCCACGCGGCGGAGCCGCAATTGTCACAGCGGGAAGGGGCGGGGTGGGGCAAACCCCCCCGGCCCACCGGCGTAGCGTAGGCGCATGACCTACGGATCCTTCCCCGGCGCCCGCCCCCGGCGGCTCCGCACCACGCCCGCCATGCGCCGCATGGTCGCCGAGACCCGGCTGCACCCCGCCGACCTGATCCTCCCCGCCTTCGTGCGCGAGGGCATCACGGAACCCGTCCCCATCCAGGCCATGCCCGGCGTCGTCCAGCACACGCTCGACACCCTGCGCAAGGCCGCCGTGGAGGCGGTGGAGGCCGGGGTCGCCGGGATCATGCTCTTCGGTGTGCCGGTGGACGAGAAGAAGGACGCCGCCGGGACCGCCGGCACCGACCCGGACGGGATCCTCCAGGTCGCCATCCAGGCCGTGAAGGCGGAGGTCGGGGACGACCTCGTCGTCATGTCCGACCTCTGCCTCGACGAGTACACCGACCACGGCCACTGCGGCGTCCTCGACGCCGACGGGCGCGTCGACAACGACGCCACCCTGGAGCGGTACGCCGAGATGGCCCAGGTCCAGGCCGACGCGGGCGTCCACGTCGTCGGCCCCAGCGGCATGATGGACGGTCAGGTCGGCGTCGTCCGTGATGCCTTGGACCAGACCGGCCACGAGGACGTCTCCATCCTCGCCTACACCGCGAAGTACTCCTCCGCCTTCTACGGGCCCTTCCGCGAGGCCGTCGGCTCCTCCCTCCGGGGGGACCGGAAGACGTATCAGCAGGACCCCGCCAACGTCCGCGAGTCCCTGCGCGAGCTCGCGCTCGACCTCGACGAGGGCGCCGACATGGTCATGGTGAAGCCCGCGGGCCCCTACCTCGACATCCTCGCCAAGGTCGCCGAGTCCGTGGACGTACCCGTCGCCGCGTACCAGATCAGCGGCGAGTACGCGATGGTCGAGGCCGCCGCCGAGAAGGGCTGGATCGACCGCGACAAGGCGATCCTGGAGACTCTGACGGGAATCAGGCGGGCCGGTGCCAACTTGATCCTTACGTACTGGGCGACGGAGGTCGCCCGCGGACTGTAGGCATACGCGACGGGGCGGGCAATGGCGGAACAGGCGTTAGACGTACGGGACTTCGACGACGTCCCCGACTTCATCACTCCCGTCGAGAACGTTTTCGTACGGGCCCATCTCGGGGTCCCGGAGGTCGACACCGACTCCTGGACCCTGTCCGTCGAAGGGCTCGTCGAGCGGCCGTTCCGGCTGCGGCTCGACGACGTCCTGGCCCTGCCCGCCCGCCGGTTCACCGCGTTCCACGAGTGCTTCGGCAACCCCTTCAAGCCGGACGTGCCGACCCGGGCCGTGGCCAATCTGGTGTGGACCGGGTTCGACCTCTCCGCCCTCCTCGACCGGGCCGTGCCGCTCGCCTCCGCGCGGCACGTCTGGTTCGAGGGCGCGGACACCGGCTCGTTCGACGGCGAGGACGGGCTCTCGTACGTGAAGGACCTGCCCCTGGAGACCGCCCGGCGGGACGTCTTCCTCGCGTACGAGATGAACGGCGAGCCGCTCACCGTCCGGCACGGGCACCCGCTGCGGGCCGTCGTGCCCCGGATGTTCGGCACGAACTCGGTGAAGTGGCTGACCCGGATCATCCTGGCCGACGAACGGCCGGACCACATGTTCACCACGCGCTTCTACACCCGCGTCCACCCCGGCGAGCAGACCGCCCGCCCCGTCCGCTCCGTGGACGTCGGCAGCAAGATCCTGAGCCCTCGGGACGGCGATCAACTGTCCGGTGAGTACGTGGAGTTGGCCGGGCGGGCCTGGAGCGTCGGCGAAGTCGTCTCCGTCGACGTCAGTGTCGACGACGGGGCCTGGCGGCCCGCCGTCCTCGAACCCCTCGGGGCCGACCCCGCCTGGCAGCCCTTCACCCTGGCCCTGCGGCTCCCGCCCGGCCGCCACCGCATCCGCGCCCGCGCCACCGACCGTGACGGGCGCGTCCAGCCGCCGCCCGGTGTCCGCAACTCGGTCCACGAGGTCACGGTCACCGTCACGGTCAGCGGCGGGGGAGGGGGAGCGTGACCGGCCGTCCGGACGGGTGGCCGGTGCGCGGGCTCAGCTCCGTCACCGCGAGCGTGATCGCGGTGGACGCGTAGAGGTACGTGCCCCTCGGGTGCACCGCGACCCCCGTGCAGTGCGGGACCGTGAAGCCCGCCAGTTGCTCGGGCGTGGTGTCCGGGGCGAGGAGGCCGTCGGGGGCGAGGGCGGTCCGGTAGAGCGCTCCCGTCTCCCGTTCGGCGAAGTAGACGCAGCTGGCCGCCGGGTGGACCGCGAGCGGGCCCGGGCCCGGCAGCACCTGCCGGGTCAGCGCCGGCCCGTCGGAGTCCGCCCGGCCGTCCGCGCGCAGCGCGAAGACGTTCAGGGCGTGCCCCCGGGGATCGCTGACGTAGAGGTGGGTGCCGGCGGGGTGGACGGCCAGGCCCTTGTGGAGGGGGGCCGTGCCGCGTACCCAGAGCGTCGTCGTGGCGCCGTCGTCCGGTCTGCCGTCCGGGCCCAGCGGTACGCACGAGACGGCCGCCTTCTCGTCCCGGCTGGCGACGTAGAGGAGCGGCAGGGACGGGTGCGCCGCCACCGTGCCGTCGGGGCTTGCCCCGGTCGGCGTGAACACCTGCCAGCCGACGCCGCGCGAGGGCCGGCCGGTCGCGTCCAGGACGTGCCACAGCAGGCGTTCGCCCGCCGGGTCGGTGACGTACAGGCGGGCGCCCGCGCTGTCCGCCGCCAGCCCGTACGGCCGCACCCCCGGGGTCCACTCGGCCGGGGCCTCCGGGCGCCCGTCCTCGCCCAGCGGGACGCGCAGGATGCCGTGCGGCTCGCCCACGTACAGCCATGTCCCCTCGGGGTGGACGTGGAGCTCCGCCCGGACAGGGCCGTCCCCGTCCTCCCCCGCGCCCCACTGGTCCTGGTCCCGGCCCACTGGCACTCCCGCCGTCGTCGTCTCGCCGCGTCTGTCGTCACAGAGCTAACGAGTCCGGCGACCGGCCGGGGTGCAGCCGCGCGGCCGGGTCACCCGGGCGGGCTCAGGGCGCGGCGGCCGGACCAATGGACGGACAGGCATATGTAGGCGGCACCGATATGCGTACGCTGCCGGTTAGTTGGACGTCCTATGAAACGACTGGGGGGCCAAAACCATGTCCGTCGCCGCTGCCGTTCCCGCCGCCGTGCCCGCTCTCGCCGCGCGGGCCGCGTCCGTGGGCTCCTCGCCCGTACGGGAGATCCTGGCGCTCACCGCGCGGCCCGAGGTCATCTCGTTCGCGGGCGGGCTGCCCGCGCCGGAGCTGTTCGACGTGGCGGGCATGCGCGCGGCGTTCGACGCCGTGCTCGCGGACGAGGGCCGGGTGGCGCTGCAGTATTCGACGACCGAGGGCGACCCGGGGCTGCGGGCGGCCACCGCCGCGCGGCTCACCGGGCGCGGACTGGACACCGGGGCCGGGCAGTTGCTCGTCACCACCGGATCGCAGCAGGGCCTCACCCTGCTCGCGGCGGCGCTCGTCGAACCCGGCGACACGGTCCTTGTCGAAGACCCCTGCTACCTCGCCGCGCTACAGGTCTTCGGGTTCGCGGGCGCCCGGATCGTCGCCGTGCCCTCGGACGAGGACGGCCCCGACCCCGTGGCCCTCGACGAACTCGTCGCCCGGGAGCGGCCGAAGCTCTTCTACTCGGTGCCCACCTTCCAGAACCCGACCGGGCGCACCATGACCGCCGAGCGGCGCCGCGCCGTCGCCGAGGTCGCCGTCCGGCGCGGGCTCTGGGTGGTCGAGGACGACCCGTACGGGGATCTGCGCTACGAGGGCGAGAGCGTGCCGTGGATCTCGTCGTACGAGGGCGCCGCCGACCGGACCGTCCTGCTCGGCAGCTACTCGAAGATCATGGCGCCGGGGCTGCGGCTCGGCTGGCTGCGGGCGCCCGAGGCGCTGCTGCGGGCCTGCGCCGTCGCCAAGCAGGCCGCCGATCTGCACACCCCGACCGTCAACCAGCTGGCCGCCGCCCGCTATCTGGCCGACCGGGACCTGGACGCGCACGTCGCCAAGGTCCGGGCGGCGTACGGCGAGCGCCGGGACGCCATGCTCGCCGGGCTCGCGGACGCGCTGCCCGAGGGCTCCTCGTGGAACCGGCCCGAGGGCGGCATGTTCCTGTGGGCCACGCTGCCGCCGGGCAGCGACGCGACCGCCTCCCTGAAGAAGGCGGTCGCTCATGACGTGGCGTACGTTCCCGGCGCGCCCTTCTTCGCCGGCACACCCGACCCGGCCGCGCTGCGGCTGTGCTTCGTCACCTCGGCGCCGGACGAGATCGCGGAGGGGCTGCGGCGGCTGGGACGGGCGCTGCGGCGGGGCTGACCGTGCCGGCTACCAGGCGCTGATCGCGCTCATGTCCGACTGCCAGTAGGTGGCCATGGCCTGGGCGTCGACGACGCCGACCGGCTTGGGCAGCGAGGCGTAGGCCGAGCGGCCGACGGACTCCATGCCGACCGCACCGCGGAAGTACACGACGACCTGGCTGGTCATGTACGGGTCGGTGCCGTCGGACTCGCCCTGGGTGCGCACCATCGCGTACGTGGACTGGCCCGGGGCGAGCGTGATCTGCGCCTGCGGGATGGTGTCCTTGTCGACCGGGATCGGCGACTGGGCGTTGGAGAACTTGATCGCCGGGGCGTCGTAGGCGTTGCAGGTCGTCTTGCCGGTGTTGGTCGCGGTCAGCAGGATGTGGTTGATCGGGCGGGAGATCGGGGTCGCGGTCAGCTTCATGTTGGAGCCGGTGCAGGTGACGCGCTTGGACGAGCCCGAACCTGACTGGCCGCCCGACTGCTTGCCGTTCGACTTGGCGGGCTTGGCCGTGCTGTGGCCGCCGGTGGTCGAACCGGACCCGCCGGAGGTGCCGCCCGTGCCGCCCGTCGTGCCGGCCGAGTCGCCGCCGGTCGAGGCGCCCTGGGCGCCGCCGTCCGTGCCGGAGGAGGCGGACGCCGAGGCGGACGGCTTCGACGCCGCCTTGTCCGACGCCTTCGAACCGGAGTCGCTGCCGCAGGCGCTGAGGGACAGCGCGGCGATGAGGGCGGTGGTCGCGGCGGCGGTGATGCGGAGGTTGGTACGCATGGTGGATCGAACTCCCCGTTGGTCGGTGCGTGAGTGGTACGTGAGTGGGTGGGTCAGGTGTGAAGGCTGAGGACCAGCGCGATGACCGTGACCACCGAGGCGGCCAACATCGCGGCGGCCATCGAGTCCGCCAGGTTGACCCGGATGCGGAATCGCATTGCCTGCTCCCCGGTGGTGCCGGTGTGGCTGGTTGCTGCACCTACCTTGCGGGCCGGTCGGCGGCGATCGCAATCAGCACGGGACAATGGGGGAAGCTGGAACGCGGGAACACGCTCTGACCTGGGGAAACCGACTTCCCCTGGAACGCGTTCCCGGGACGGACAGGGGAGGGAAACGGCTCGTGGCTACGGCTGAGTCCGAGGATTTCGCGGCGCTGCTCAGGGAGTTGAAGGACCGTTCGGGACGGAGTTACGGCGTCCTGGCGGGCAAGCTCCATGTGAGTACGTCGACGCTCCACCGGTACTGCAACGGTGACGCCGTGCCCAATGAGTACGCCCCCGTCGACCGGCTGGCCCGGCTCTGCGGGGCGACCCGGGAGGAGTCGGTCGAGCTCCACCGCCGCTGGATCCTGGCGGACGAGGCACGCAGGCGCGCGCGGGCGGGGAACGGGACGGCGACGACTTCGGGTTCGGGTTCGGGTTCGGGTGAGGTGCCCCCGGCGGCTGCGCCCGCCCCGGTCGCCGAAGCGCGTACGGACACGGTCCCGGCGGCCGCCGCGGAGCCCGCCGCCGAGGCGGCCCCCGAACCGGACCCCGCGCCCGAGCCCGGTCCCGCCCCCGGCTCCGCCCACGAACCCGAAGTCGTCGCCGTGCGGGCCGACCCGGTCGCCCCGCGCCGTACCGGCCGTATGAGCAGGCGCACCCGGCTCGGCCTCATCGCCGCCGGGGTCGTCGTCGCGCTCGGCGTGCCCGCCGTGGCCGTCGCGACCCTGAACGGCGGGGCGGGGGACGGCAAGGGCGCCAAGAGCGAGAGCGTCGCCGACGCCAAGGCGAGCGGGGGCACCGCGCCGAAGGCCACGCCCCCCAGGTCGCCCTCGCCGGACGCCTCCTCGCCGAGCCCGTCAGGATCCGCGTCTGCGTCCGGCACCCCGTCCTCGGAGCCGCCGTCGCCCTCGCGCAAGCCCGTCACCGGCACGCCCGTGAGCGTCGGCGTCAGCTCGTACCAGTGGGACGGGCCGTGCGGGAAGTTCTATCTGCTCGACCAGAAGCCGGAGGCGGTGCCGCCGTCCACCCCGCTGGACAGCCGCACCTGGGCGCGGACGCTGGGCGCGGTCGACGGCGGGCACCTCATGCTGCAGCTCACCGCGACCGGCAAGTCGCAGGAGTCGGTCGTCATCAACGCCCTTCACGTACGGGTCGTCGAGCGCAAGGCACCGCTCGACTGGAACGCGTACTCGATGGGATCGGGGTGCGGGGGCACGGTCGTCCCGCAGTCCTTCGACATCGACCTGGACAAGTCCCAGCCGCTCGCCAAGCCCGTCGCCGGCCAGCAGGGCGACACGAAGGTGCCCGCCGGGGACTTCCCGTACAAGGTGTCCACGACGGACCCGCAGGTGCTCAACCTCGATGTGCACACCGACGCGCACGACGTGACCTGGTACCTGGAGGTGGAGTGGAGCAGCGGCGACCGCTCCGGCAAGCTCAAGGTCTACGACGCCGGCGGCAAGCCGTTCCACAGCAGCGCCATCAAGGGCCGCCCGGCGTACGAGTACCGGACGGACACCGACGTGTGGGAGCGGCTCATCACCTGAGCCGCTCCCCGCACGGGGGTTGATCAGAGGCGCTCGGGCGTCCGGATGCCGAGCAGGGCCATGCCCTGGTGGAGCGTCCGGGCGGTCAGGTCGCAGAGGAGCAGCCGGTTCTCGACGACATCCTGCGCCGGGCGCGGCTTGATGACCGGGCACTGGTCGTAGAACGTCGTGAACAGCGAAGCCAGCTGGTACAGGTACGCGGCCAGCTTGTGCGGCGCGTACTCCGCCGTCGCCTCCGCGAGCAGCTCGCCGAACGCGTCCAGGTGCAGACCGAGGGCACGCTCCGCCGGGGCGAGTCCGAGCTCCGGGTGGGCGGCGGGCTGCGCGTCGCCGGCCTTGCGCAGGATCGACTTGATACGGGCGTACGCGTACTGGAGGTAGACGGACGTGTCGCCGTTCAGCGACACCATCTGGTCCAGGTCGAACTTGTAGTCCCGGTTCGCCGACGTCGACAGGTCCGCGTACTTCACGGCGCCGATCCCGACGTACCGCCCGTTCTCGACGATCTCCTCCTCGGTCAGGCCCACCTTCTCGGCCTTCTCGCGCACGACCGCCGTGGCCCGCTCGACGGCCTCGTCGAGGAGGTCCTCCAGCTTGACCGTGGCGCCCTCACGCGTCTTGAACGGCTTGCCGTCCGCGCCGAGCACCGTGCCGTAGCCCATGTTGTGCGCGGTGACGTCGTCGCCGAGCCAGCCCGCCCGGCGGGCCGCCTCGAAGACCATCTTGAAGTGCAGCGACTGGCGGACGTCCACGACGTAGATCAGCGTCGTGGCGTCCAGGTCGGTGACGCGGTTGCGGATCGCGGAGAGGTCGCTCGCCGCGTAGCCGAAGCCGCCGTCCGCCTTCTGCACGATCAGCGGCACCGGCTGG
The DNA here is from genome assembly GCF_055570295.1 of Streptomyces sp. NPDC031265. NCBI lineage: Bacteria > Bacillati > Actinomycetota > Actinomycetes > Kitasatosporales > Streptomycetaceae > Streptomyces > Streptomyces sp. NPDC031265. The sequence goes on along the minus strand of NZ_JBVIHM010000025.1, from coordinate 105,934 downwards.
TCGTCCTTGCCGCGGATCTCGTCGAAGAAGACCACGAGCGCGCCCTCGGAACGCACGGCGACACCGGACTCCTCCAGGAGCCGCGCCGTCTCCGGCATCAGGTCGTTGTACGCGGACTCGCCGACGATCTCCTCGTCCCGGACCGCCATGTCCAGCTTCTCGAAGACCGAGTAGAAGTAGACCTTCGACTCGTCCACGAACTGCTGCCACAGCTCCAGGGTCTCCTTGTCGCCCGACTGGAGGGCGACGACCCGCTTGCGGGCCCGCTCCTTGAACTCCTCGTCGGAGTCGAAGACCGCGCGCGACGCCTTGTACACCCGGTTCAGGTTGCTCATCGCCTGCTCGCCGTCGACGTCGGCCGCGGGGGCCAGCTCGCCGGGGTTCTCGATCAGGTACTGGATGAGCATGCCGAACTGGGTGCCCCAGTCGCCGATGTGGTGCCGGCCGATCGTCTTCTCGCCGGTGAAGTCGAGCATGCCGCGCAGCGCGTCGCCGATGACCGCCGAGCGCAGATGGCCGACGTGCATCTCCTTCGCCACGTTCGGCTGGGCGTAGTCGACGATCGTGACGCCCGGGTTCTCCTTCAGCGGCACGCCGAGCCGGTCGTCGGCGGCGCGCGCGGCCAGCGTCCGCGTGATCGCCTCGTCGGTGAGCGTGATGTTGAGGAACCCGGGGCCCGAGACCTCGACGTCCTTCAGGAGGTCACCGGCGTCGAGCACACCGGTGACCTTCGTCGCCAGCTCGCGCGGGTTGCCCTTGAGCTTCTTGGCGAGCGCCAGGATGCCGTTGGCCTGGAAGTCGGCCCGGTCGCTTCGTCGCAGCAGCGGGTCGGTGGAGCCGGCCTCCGGCAGGGCTGCCGAGAGGGCGTCCGCCAGGCGCTGCTGGACAGTGGAAGCGAGGGAAGGGACCGAAGCCATGGGTTCCGTTTCCTGTCGGTTGGCCGCTCATATCCGGATCTGCTCCGGGATGCGGGCGGGATGCGTTCAAGCCGATTCTCCCACGCGGGCGTCTTCCGTTTCTCCGGGAAAACCGCGCAACCCCGGAGGTGGTGGTTCCGTCTGGGACAATGGGCGGGCCAGCCCCTTCAAGGCGTACGAGAAAGAAGGACGTGCCGACCGTGGCTCAGAGCAGCACCGAGACCGACTGGGTCTCCCGTTTCGCGGACGAGGTCATTGCCGACTCGGAGCGTCGTGCGCCTGGCAAACCGGTCGTCGTCGCGTCCGGTCTCTCCCCCTCCGGGCCCATTCACCTGGGCAACCTCCGCGAGGTCATGACCCCGCACCTGGTCGCCGACGAGGTCCGCCGGCGCGGGTACGAGGTCCGCCACCTGATCTCCTGGGACGACTACGACCGGTACCGCAAGGTGCCGAACGGCATCCCCGGCATCGACGACTCGTGGGCCGAGCACATCGGCCGCCCGCTCACCTCGGTCCCGGCCCCGGCCGGCTCGGCGTACCCGAACTGGGCCGAGCACTTCAAGGCCGCGATGACCGAGGCCCTGGCCGAGCTCGGCGTCGAGTACGACGGGATCAGCCAGACCGAGCAGTACACCTCCGGCGCCTACCGCGAGCAGGTCCTGCACGCGATGAAGCACCGCGGCGACATCGACGCGATCCTGGAGCAGTACCGCACCAAGAAGGCCCCCGCCAAGAAGGGCCAGAAGCCGGTCGACGAGGCCGAGCTGGAGGCCGCTGAGGGCTCCGGCGCCGCCGCCGAGGACGACGGCACGGGCAGCGCGGGCTACTTCCCGTACAAGCCCTACTGCGGCGGCTGCAACAAGGACCTCACCACGGTGAGCGCCTACGACGACGAGAGCACCGAGCTCACCTACACCTGCTCGGCATGCGGCTTCTCCGAGACCGTCCGGCTCAACGAGTTCAACCGCGGCAAGCTGGTCTGGAAGGTCGACTGGCCGATGCGCTGGGCGTACGAGGGCGTGATCTTCGAGCCGTCCGGCGTCGACCACTCGTCCCCGGGCTCCTCGTTCCAGGTCGGCGGCCAGATCGTGTCGATCTTCGGCGGCGAGCAGCCGATCGGCCCGATGTACGCGTTCGTCGGCATCAGCGGCATGGCCAAGATGTCCTCCTCCAAGGGCGGCGTGCCGACCCCGGCCGACGCGCTGAAGATCATGGAGCCGCAGCTGCTGCGCTGGCTGTACGCGCGCCGCAAGCCCAACCAGTCGTTCAAGATCGCCTTCGACCAGGAGATCCAGCGGCTCTACGACGAGTGGGACAAGCTGGAGGCCAAGGTCGCCGACGGCACGGTCCTGCCCGCCGACGCCGCCGCCTACGCGCGTGCCGCCCGCACCGCCGCCGGTGAGCTGCCGCGCACCCCGCGCCCCATGGCGTACCGCACGCTCGCCTCGGTCGTCGACATCACCGCCGGCCACGACGAGCAGACCATCCGCATCCTCAGCGACCTGGACCCGGCGAACCCGCTGTCCTCCCTCGACGAGGTGCGGCCGCGGCTCGACAGGGCCGAGGCGTGGATCAACACGCAGGTCCCCGCCGACCAGCGGACCGTGGTGCGCGAGGAGCCCGACACCGAGCTGCTCGGCTCGCTCGACGACCAGGCCCGCGAGTCGCTGCGGCTGCTCGTGGACGGCCTCGACGACCACTGGTCGCTCGACGGCCTGACCCACCTGGTCTATGGCGTGCCGAAGGTCCAGGCCGGGTTCTCCCCGGACGCCACCCCCAAGGAGCTGCCGCCGGAGATCAAGACCGCCCAGCGGACGTTCTTCGCGCTCCTGTACCACCTGCTGGTCGGCCGTGACACCGGCCCGCGCCTGCCCACGCTGCTTCTTGCCGTGGGCGCGGACCGGGTGCGCAAGCTGCTGGCGGCGTAACGCTGTAGTTCGACTGCGGGCCGTCTGTGGCCGAGCGCGGGGGTTCCCCCGCCCCCCGGGAGTTCCGGGGGGGGGGGAAGGCGAGGGGAAACCCAAAAAAGCCCCAAAAAAACCCACAGCAACCCCCCGAACCCCGTACGGATCCGC
>NZ_JBVIHM010000025.1:83019-102932 GCF_055570295.1 Streptomyces sp. NPDC031265 | reverse complement strand
GGCGCGACCCGTGGTCACAAGCTGTTGCAGTCCCACTATTGCGGTCCGACTGTGTCCTTCTTGTGCCCGCCCGCCCCCTCCCCCCCCCCCCTGGGCCTTCGGGGGCGCGGGGAACTGCGCGAGCAACCACAGACGGCCCGCAGACGCATATACGGCACCCCGCGGAGCTCGGCGCGGCTACGCGATGTGGTCCGCCTCCAGCTCCGCGTGGTAGCGCTGCTTGAACTCCGGCATGAGGCGGCGCAGCAGGGCCGCGCCGCGCGGATGCGTCGCGCCGTGCCCGTCCGCGAGGTGTATCTCCAGCGCCTCGACGGTCGGATAGTCGTTGAGCTCGTTCACGTAGTCGACGAAGACCTTGTACGCCATGTCCGCGAACGCCATGTCCTCCGGCGCCGGCTCCTCGGTGTGCGCCATCGGCCCCGCGTTCGGCGCGTGCTGCATCTGCTGCATCTGCTGCTCGGGCACGTTGCCCAGCGGGCGGGTGCGGCCCGGGCCCGCCGGGACCATCACCGGAGTGGGCTCCAGACCCTCGACGTACTGGGGGTCGTACGTGCCCTCGTACGCCTCCTGGGACAGCTGCTGCGCCGCGAACCAGGGGCTCTCGTCGGGGACGGCCGCCTGCGGCCCCGGCTGGGGCTGCGGGGCCTGCTGCTCCTGGGCGTACTCCGGCCGGGGCGCGGGCACCGGCTGGGGCTGGGCTGCGGGTGCGGGTGCGGGTGCCGCCGGGAGCTCGACCGGCTGCGGGGTCGCGCTCACCACGGGGGTCACCGGCGGGGCCGTGGGCAGCAGCGTCGGCTCGATGCCGGCGGCGGCGAGGCCCGCGGGGCCGGTGTCGGCCAGCGGCACGCCGAACTTGGCCAGGCGCAGCGGCATCAGCGACTCGACGGGGGCCTTGCGGCGCCAGGCGCGGCCGTAGCGGGCCTGGAGGCGGGCGCGGTAGACGAGGCGGTCCTGCTCCAGCTTGATGACCTGCTCGTAGGAGCGCAGTTCCCACAGCTTCATACGGCGCCAGAGGCGGAAGGTGGGGACGGGGGAGAGGAGCCAGCGGGTGAGGCGGACGCCTTCCATGTGCTTGTCGGCGGTGATGTCGGCGATGCGGCCCACGGCGTGGCGGGCGGCTTCGACGGCGACGACGAACAGGACCGGGATGACCGCGTGCATGCCGACGCCGAGCGGGTCGGGCCAGGCGGCCGCGCCGTTGAAGGCGATCGTGGCGGCCGTCAGCAGCCAGGCGGTCTGGCGCAGGAGCGGGAAGGGGATGCGGATCCAGGTCAGCAGCAGGTCGAGCGCGAGGAGCACACAGATACCCGCGTCGATGCCGATCGGGAAGACGACGGAGAAGTTCCCGAAACCTTTCTTCTCCGCGAGCGCGCGCACCGCCGCGTAAGAACCCGCGAACCCGATCCCGGCAATGACCACCGCACCCGCGACCACCACCCCGATGAGTATGCGATGCGTGCGCGTCAGCTGCGTCGCGGCCACCCGCGATCCCCCTCCGTCGTGTACAACCGGCGCGCAAAGCCTGGCACATGGATACGGAGTCCTGCCCACAGGGGAGGGCAGGACTCCGTATCGAGCCCGGCTCGTTACCGGTTGCTGCTGTAACCGGCTGCCGCTACTGCTTGCCGCCGTTGGCGGCGACGACCGAGGCCACCGCCTCCTTGGCCGCGCTCTGCGCGTCCTTCATCAGATCACCGGCGTCCGGCGCGTCCGCGCCCTGGTAGCCCGCACCGTTGTGGTCGAGCACGACCACCGCGTTCGCCGTCCGGGCCACGATCACCGCGTACTTGAAGTCCTCGTCCGTCTTGTGCAGGTCGTAGCTGACCGCCGTCGCCTCGTCGCCGATGCCGCTGACCGGCGCCGCCTTCACGTTCTTGGCGCCGTCCGCCGCCTTCGTCGAGGCGAGCAGGCGGGCGTACTCCTTCGCCGCGCGCTGGTCGCCGCTGCCGATCGCCGCGTCCGAGCCGTACCGCTTGAACGAGACGTCCAGCCAGCGGTACTGCGAGCCCTTCACACCCTTGTCGTCCAGACCGTTCCACGAGCAGGTGCCCTGCGAGGCCACGTCCGTCGACTTGCCCGCCGTGCCCGACTTCGACTTCGCCTTCGGCACCAGATTGTCGATCGTCTTCTCCGACAGCGCCTTGCACGGGTCGGGCAGCTTGGCGTACTTGGCCGGGGCGACGGACGACGACGAGGACTGCTTGCCGCTCGGCGTGGCGGCCGAGGACGACGACCCCGAGTCCTTCTTCTTCTCGCCGCCGGAGTCCGACGAGCAGCCCACGGCGACGAGCATCACGGGGACGGCGGCGCAGGCGAGCACACGGGCGAGCCGCGTGCGCGGGGCGGTGGCGGGGGCGGGTCGGTGCATGGTTCTACGCGTTCCTTCGCTGGTCGCTGCTGGCTGGTCGCTCATGGGGTCGCTCAGATGGCCCGGCGCGCTCACTCGCCGAAGAGCTCGGCGAGCTTGGCGGCCAGGCCCTGGGTCTTCTCCTGGAGTTCCTGGCTGTCGGGGGCGGAGGCGTTCGGGGAGCTGGGCTGCTCCGTGTACTCGATGGTCACGATCACATTGGACGTACGGAAGACGACGGTCACGGTACGGCGCTGGGCGGCCGATCCGCTCGCCGTGAGCGCGTCGTCCAGATACGCGGCGTCGCCGAGCCCGGTGAGGATACGCGGCCGGAGCTCGTCGGGGGCGGTGGCGGGCGGGCCGGAGGAGACCGGGGGGGAGGGGGGCGGCGTGGCAGAGGTCGGCGTGGCCGGGGAGGCGGCCTGGTTCTGGACGCGCAGCCCGGCGGAGGGCTTGCCGGAGGGCTTTGTGGAGGGGGTCCCGCTGGGGGTCCCCGGCTTGCCGCTGCCGCTGCCGCTGCCGCCGGTCCGGGGGGCGTCCTTGCCGCCGTCCTTCGGGGCAGGCAGCTTGGCGGCCGACTCCTTCTTCCCGTAGACGGCCTTCGCCCGGTCGTCGTCGCTGACGGCGGGGTCGTACGACACGACCCGCTCGAAGTCGACGAACAGCCGGCGCGCCCCGTCCGGCGCCTCGTCCTTCCAGCGGCAGCCCACCCGCCGGTCCGTGTCGTACGTGAGCTCGGCGGACCCCGCGTACGCCTTGGCCTTCTGGTCGTCCGGCAGCTCGGCGGCGCCCGGCAGCATGTCCTTGAGGACGCCCTTGTTCACGGCCCGGCACGGCTCGGGCAGTGTGCGGTACCGGCCGGGCGGCGCGGCGGCCGCCTTGGGCACGCCCGCCTTGGAGTCCGTGGCTGTGCCGTCGGTGCCGGAGCCCGAGGAGCAGCCCGCGACGAGCGCCACGAGGAGCGCCACACCGGGCACGTACGCCTTTCGCTGCACGGTTCCCAGGCTCCCTTCAGAGGAAAAGCGGTTGCCGCCGGAAGGCGGCGGCTGGACACAATGTCTATCGCACGCGCTGCCGTGAACGCCGGTCCACTGTCCTGTTTGTGGTCTTTGGTGACGGTTTTTGCGCGCCAGGCGCATGATGGCGCAAAGGGATATTTCGGGAAAACCAGTTAAATCACCCAACTAGGGTGACCGTGGAGACTCGGGAGACTCGGGGGAACGAGGAATTATGTCGTACGTAGAGGTACCGGGCGCGCAGGTCCCGATCCGGATGTGGGCGGACCCGGCGACGGTCGAGGACGGCGCGATGCAGCAGCTGCGCAACGTCGCCACCCTGCCGTGGATCAAGGGCCTGGCCGTGATGCCGGACGTCCACTACGGCAAGGGCGCGACGGTGGGTTCGGTCATCGCCATGCACGGCGCGGTCTGCCCGGCGGCGGTCGGCGTCGACATCGGCTGCGGCATGTCCGCGGTCAAGACGTCCCTGACCGCGAACGACCTCCCAGGCGACCTCTCCCGCCTCCGCTCCAAGATCGAACAGGCCATCCCGGTGGGGCGGGGGATGCATGGGGAGGCCGTTGATCCGGGGCGGCTTCACGGGTTCCCGGTGGCGGGGTTCGACGAGCTGTGGGGGCGGTTCGAGGGGATCGCCGAAACGGTCAAATTCCGTCATGAACGTGCCGTAAAGCAGATGGGAACGCTCGGTAGCGGTAATCATATGGTCGAGATCTGTCTCGATGGTGAGGGAGCCGTGTGGCTGATGCTGCACTCCGGTTCTCGGAACATCGGTAAGGAGCTGGCCGAGCACCACATCGGAGTGGCGCAGAAGCTCCCGCACAACCAGGGTCTCGTCGACCGTGACCTGGCGGTGTTTGTCTCGGACACCCCTCAGATGGCGGACTACCGCAATGATCTGTACTGGGCGCAGGAGTACGCCAAGTACAACCGCGCGATCATGATGGCGCTCCTGAAGGACGTGATCCGCAAGGAGTTCAAGAAGGCGAAGCCGACCTTCGAGCCGGAGATCTCCTGCCACCACAACTATGTGGCGGAGGAGCGGTACGAGGGAATGGACCTGCTGGTCACCCGCAAGGGCGCGATCCGCGCGGGCTCCGGAGAGTACGGGATCATTCCGGGCTCGATGGGCACCAGCTCGTACATCGTGAAGGGCCTCGGCAACGAGAAGGCGTTCAACTCGGCCTCGCACGGGGCGGGGCGGCGCATGAGCCGCAATGCGGCGAAGCGGCGGTTCACGACGGAGGACTTGGAGCGGCAGACCCGGGGCGTGGAGTGTCGCAAGGATTCCGGCGTCCTGGACGAGATCCCGGCGGCGTACAAGGACATCGAGCAGGTGATGGAGCACCAGCGCGACCTTGTCGAGGTCGTGGCGAAGCTGAAGCAGTTCATCTGCGTGAAGGGCTGAGCCTTGTGAGGCCGGAGCCCTTGGTCGGCTCCGGCCTCCTGGTCACCTGGGGTCTGCCGGCATCGGGGCCTTTCCGGTGCGCAGGCGCCACAGACGAAGGTGGCAGCTTTTCTCGGTCCGGCCGAGTTCCTCTGCTGCGGCAGTGCTGTTGTTGAGCTCCAGCAGGACCCTGTCCTCCCATTGCTTCCAGCGGCGCTGCGTGTGCGCCACGCGCGTTCCCGGCGGGCGGACCCACGCACCGAGTGCGTCTGCGGCGGCTCGCTTGCGCTCCGAGGACAGGCAGCCCGGGTAGCACAGGTGCGCGCCGAGGGCCTGAGCCGCTTCCTTTGCGCAGAGGATGTTGCAGACGGCGTCGCGCGCATTGCGCGCGATGAGGCGTTCCGTGCCGGTGATCTTCTTCGCGTAGTGGCAGAGGTAGGCGTCAATGGCCGTGCTGGCCGTGGTGAGCGAGACGAATGGGAAGCCCTGTCCCGTGAACTCGAACGCCCTGTCGGTGGCCGCATGGAAACGGTCGGCCGTCGCTCGAACTGCGAGCGTGCGCGCTCCCGGCGTGCGCTGTCGGCCCGTCCGGACGGGCCGACGGCGGGGCGGCGAGGGCTACAGCTCGCGGTGGACCTTTGTGTTGGAGGCCTGGGCTCGGGGGCGGACCACCAGGAGGTCGATGTTGACGTGCGGGGGGCGGGTGACCGCCCAGGTGATCGTTTCCGCCACGTCGTCGGCCGTCAGGGGCTCCGCCACGCCCGCGTAGACCTTCGCGGCCTTCTCGTCGTCGCCGCGGAAGCGGGTCGTGGCGAACTCCTCCGTCTTCACCATGCCGGGCGCGATCTCGATCACGCGGACCGGGCGGCCCACGATCTCCAGGCGCAGGGTCTCGGCGATGATCCGGGCGCCGTTCTTCGCGGCGACATAGCCCGCGCCGCCCTCGTACGTGGCGTGGCCCGCCGTCGACGAGAGGACGACCACCGTGCCGTCGCCGGACGCGTCGAGCGCGGGGAGCAGGGCCTGGGTGACGTTCAGCGTGCCGATGACGTTCGTCTCGTACATCTGGCGCCAGTCGGCCGGGTCGCCGGTGGCGACGGGGTCGGCGCCGAGCGCGCCGCCCGCGTTGTTGACGAGGACGCCGATGGTGCGGAAGGCGCCCGCGAAGGCGTCCACGGCCGCGCGGTCGGTGACGTCGAGGGCGTACGCCGTGGCCTGGTGGCCCGCCTCGTTGATCTCGGCGGCCAGCGCCTCGATGCGGTCCTTGCGGCGCGCGGTGAGCACCACGCGGTAGCCGGCGGCGGCCAGTTGCCGCGCGGTGGCGGCGCCGATGCCGCTGCTCGCGCCCGTGACGACGGCGATGGGGGTCCCGGTGGCGGTCATGGCGTACTCCTCGCGCGAATGATCGGAATGCGGTCAGGATAGGCCGGGCGGGGTGAGGGGCTGGGGGTCGGGGCGGGCGTCGGGGTCCCAGGTTGGCGGGGTGGTCGCCGGGCGCGGGCGTGCTGTCCTCAGCGGCCGCGCGGGGCGTACACGATGACCGCCATCCCGGCCAGGCAGACCAGCGCGCCGGTGATGTCCCAGCGGTCCGGGCGGTAGCCGTCGGCGACCATGCCCCAGGCCAGCGAGCCCGCGACGAACACCCCGCCGTACGCGGCGAGGATCCGGCCGAACTCGGCGTCCGGCTGGAGGGTCGCCACGAACCCGTACACACCGAGCGCGATCACCCCCGCGCCGATCCAGATCCAGCCCCGGTGCTCCCTGACACCCTGCCAGACGAGCCAGGCCCCGCCGATCTCGAAGACGGCGGCGAGGAGGAACAGGAGCACGGAGCGGGCGACCAGCATGGGGACAGAGTCGCACGCATCGGGGTGGCAACCCGGGAATATAAGCCGCTAAAGGTATCTTCCGGGCATGGTTGGGATGTGCGTGTTGCGCGAGATGAGTGGGATTCGTGGGGGGTTGAAGCGGTTCACGGGGGTCTCTGGGCTCGCGGTGGGGGCCGCCGCCGCTCTGGTGGCGGTGTGCGGGCCGTCGGCCGGGGTGGCCCATGGCGGCGCCGCGCACGGTGGTGTGGGTGATCCCGTGGGGCGCATGAGTGTCGGGGGCCGGCCCGCGCCCGGTGCGGCGCTGGGTGGTACGGATGCGGCCGACGGCCTCGGTGGCCGCGGTGCCGGGGGAGTCCCGGCGGCTTCGGGCCCGGGTGCCGTCGCACCGGCCGCTCCCGCCGCTGCTACGGGCCCGGGCGCCGTCGCACCCGCCGCCGAGGCCGATCTCGCCTACCACGGGCACGTCTCCCTCTGGGGCGGGCGCGTCGGTGTGTGGGTCGAGCCGTCGAACCACGGGCCCGCCGCCGTCCCGGACGCCACCGTGCGGCTGCGGTTCTCCGTGCCGCTCTCCGGTGCCGAGCAGCTGCCGCCGGGGTGCCTGCGAGGCAGTCCGGAGACCGTGCTCTGCTCCACGGGTGCGATGCGGGCCGCCGGGGCGGGGCGGGTGATCGCGCTGGACCTGCGTGTCGCGGGCAGCCCGGCCGAGGTCGTCGTGAACATCAACACCTCCTGGAGCGGTGGCACGGGCGACCGCAACCCGGACAACAACACGCACCGGGTGCTGGCGCCTGCCACGGGGGACAAGTACGCGTACTGACTGAGCGACTTCTCGGGGCCTGTCGGGCGGGCCCCTGCGCGAGCCCCTGAAGTCGCTCCCTCGAGTGGATCTTTACGCCTGCCCCGCCGCGACGGCTCCCCGCTCGCCCGCCCAGTGGCGCAGGGCCTCTTCGAGGGCGGCGTCGTCCGGTGTCTCGCTCGCCCATGCCACATGGCCGTCGGGGCGGACCAGGAGCGTGGTGCGACGGGCGCCGTTCCAGTGGGCCCGTATGAGCCGCCGTGCGGACGCCTCGGCCGCGGGTGTCGCCGCCGCGTGTCCGTCCTCGGGCGTCACCAGTACGAACTCGCCCTCACGCAGCAGCTCGTACAGGCGGCCCTCCGCCAGCGCCAGGTCCGGGACGCGCGTCCCCGTCAGGCGGTGGGCGCCGCGCCGTGCCGGGTAGGCGATCCCGATGCCGCTGATCCGGCCCATCGCCTTGTCCCGCGCGGGGCGCACCCCGTTCAGGAGGCGGGCCACGAGGGAACGGGCCGTGCGTTGCACGGGGTTGTGCGCCATGGCGAGCCGGACGATCGCACCGCTGGTGCGCAGCACCGCCGCGCCGACGGGGTGCCGCTCCTCGTGGTAGCTGTCGAGCAGCGCCTCGGGGTCGGCGGTGTCGCCGCGCAGCACGGCGGCGAGCTTCCAGGACAGGTTGGCGGCGTCCTGGATGCCGGTGTTGAGGCCCTGTCCCCCTGCGGGGGAGTGGCAGTGCGCGGCGTCGCCCGCGAGGAAGACGCGGCCCGTCCGGTAGTCGGGGACCTGGCGCTCGTCGCTGTGGAAGCGCGAGAGCCAGCGGGCGTCGTGCATTCCGTAGTCCGTGCCCAGGGCCTGGCGGGTGATCTCGCGGACGTCGTCGAGGTCGATCGGGGCGCTGTCGGGGACCTGGTGCTTCCTGTTCCACCCCATCACCCGGTAGTAGCCGTCGCCGAAGGGGACGATGAAGGCGAAAGCCTCGTCCGAGCCCGCCACGCTGAGCGATCCGCCGGGCTCCTCGGCGAGCTTCACATCGGCCAGCACGATGGACCGGATCACCGAGGTGCCGGGGAACGGCAGGTCCAGGGCGTGGCGCACGGCGCTGCGCAGGCCGTCGGCGCCGACGAGGTAGCGGGCGCGGAGGCGGGAGTCGACGTCGCCGCCGCCCTCCTCGGCTCCCCTCACCTCGGCGGTCACCCCGTCGCCGTCCTGCCGCAGTCCCAGCAGCTCCGTCTCGTAGCGGAACTCCACCCCCGCCTCGCGCGCCCGGCGTTCGAGGAGGTGCTCCACCTCGTACTGCGGTGTCACCAGTAGATACGGGAAGCGCGAGCGCAGGCGGTTCAGGTCGAGGGAGAGGCGGCGGAACAGGCTCATCCGGTCGACCGTGGTACCGGTGTCGACCAGCTCGTCCGCCAGGCCCCGGGCGTCGAGCAGCTCCAGCGTGCGGGCGTGGACACCGAAGGCCCGCGTCATCGTGCTGGTGCCGCGCGGGCGGCGCTCTATGAGCGTGACGCTCAGGCCCGCTGCCGCGAGGTCCCCCGCGAGCAGCAGGCCGGTCGGGCCCGCGCCCACGACGAGAACATCGGCGGTGCCGGTAGGGGCGGTGGTGGTGCCGTTCATAGCGACCTCCTCGGTGCCAACGCTTGTTGGTCAACGCTTGTTGGCAAATGTAGAGCCGTACGGTCTGGCGTGTCAACACCTGTTGGCCTACAGTTGTTGGTATGACGACCGACGCCCCCACCGCCGGGCCCCGCCGCTCCGACGCCACCAAGGCCGCGATCCTCGAAGCCGCCCGCGAGCGCTTCGCGGCCGACGGGTACGAGCGTGCGACCATCCGGGCCATAGCGCGTGACGCGGGCATCGACCCGTCGATGGTGATGCGCTACTACGGGAACAAGGAGGGCCTGTTCGCCGCCGCCTCCGAACTCGACCTGCGCTTCCCGGACCTGGGCGCACTGCCGGACAAACACATCGGAGCCGCCCTCGTCACCCACTTCCTCGACCGGTGGGAGGGCGACGACGTGCTGACCGCGATGCTGCGCGTCGGCGTCACCAACGCTGCCGGGGCCGAGCGGATGCGGGCCGTCCTCGGCGACCAGCTGGGGCCGGTCGCGGCCGGGGTCTGCCCCGACCCCGCCGACGCGCCGCGCCGCGCGGCCCTGGCCGCCTCGCAGATCCTCGGGATGGCGCTCGCGCGGTACGTGCTGAAGTTCCCGCCCGTCGTGGAGATGACCCGCGAGGAGGTGATCGCCTGGCTCGCGCCGACCGTACAGCGCTATCTCACGGCAGAGGCGCCCTGACCGTAGCGTCCGGACGGACGGTAGGCACCGCGCCCCGGCTCGTACGTACGCGCACAATCCCCCCTGGGTAGTCCCTGCGTCGTACAATTTCTGCATGCCGCAGAAGAAGGACGGCCGTGCCCGTCTCATGACCGAGCTCGGCGTCGAGTCGCGCCGCTACATGGCCTCGTACGCCCTGTTCAACCAGGCGCTCGCGGACCATCTGCGACTGCACCCCACCGACCTCCAGTGCCTCAACCTGCTGGGGCTTGAGCCCGGGCCCGTCACCACGGGGCGGATCGCGGAGCTGACCGGGCTCACCACCGGGTCGGCCACCCGCCTCGTCGACCGCCTGGAGAAGGCCGGGTACGTCACGCGCAGGCGCGACACCGAGGACCGGCGCAAGGTCCTGGTCGAGGCGGTGCCCGAGCGGATGGCCGAGTTGGGCGCGGTGTGGGGGAAGCTGAACGGGGCGTGGTTCACCATGTTCGACGCGTACGACGACGGCGAGATCGCGCTGCTCATCGCCCATATGCGGCGGACGGTGGAGCTCTCCGGGGCGCAGATCGAGCGGCTCAGGGGCGGGCAGTTCTGAACCACCGGACGACCGACGACCCAGGGCTTCTGAACCACCGGACGGCTCAGGGCGTCTGAACCGTCGCACGGCTCAGGGTCTCTGACGAGTCGTCAGTGCTCGTGCCCCCGTCTGCCCCGTCGTCAGTGCCCGCCCGTCGCCGCCCCGCCGAACTCCGTCATCGCGTCCTCGACGATCGCCTCCAGGCGGGCGTGGTGGGCGCCGCGCCAGTACACGCGCTCGCACGCCGTGCACTGGGCGAAGACGTCGTACGCGCTGCGCGTCCCGTGCTCCAGGAGCTCGCGGACGGAGTCCTTGTCGGCCTCCCGGAGCGGCGCGTTGCAGGCGGTGCAGCGGGTCCACGGGGCGAGCGCCGGCGCGAACCGCTCCAAGATGTCCCGGAGTTGCTCCTCGGGGCGGTGGCTGTAGACGTACGCGCCCGCCCAGATCTCGCGGCGCCGCAGCAGCCCCCGGTCGCGGGAGAGCAGCACGCGCTGTTCGGCCGCCGAGAGCGTGGCGAGGGCGGGGTCTCCGATGTCCTCGCTCTCGTACGCCGCGTCGACGCCGAGGAGCCGCAACCGGCGCGCCAGCGTGCCCAGATGGACGTCGAGGAGGAAGCGGAGCGGGGCGCCGGGGACCTGCTGAGGGCGGTCGACGGCGTACACCTCGACGCTCTCGTCCGCGCGCGGGATGTGCGAGACGGGTACCTCGTGGCCGTCGACGAGCAGCCGGCCGACCTCGGTCAGCGGGACGCCGAGCGACTCGACGACATGGCCGAGCGTGGACGAGCCGTCCGTGACCACGGCTGTACGCCCCGCGCGGCGCTCGGCCGGGACGAACAGGTGCAGCTCGGGGGCGAATCGACAGTGGATCTCGGGTCCGTTCACGACGTCAGGATGCCATCGGACGGCGGGCGGGAGCCATGTATTTGGGGTGGGTCCGGGTGCGCCCCGGCGGGCTACGGGCGGAACGCTTCGGCGTTCTCCGCCGCCCAGGCCGCGAACGTACGGGACGGGCGGGCCGTCAGTTCCTCGACGCCGCGTGTGACCGCGTCGGGGCGCCCGTCGCATGAGGCGAAGTAGGCGAGCAGCGCGTCGGCGACGGTGGCGTCCATGTACGCGGCCATCGACTCCTTCCACGCCTCGGGGCTCACCGTCTCGACGGCGATCTCGCGGCCGGTCGCGGCGGCGAGCGCGGCGATCTGCTCGGTGGCGGTGAGGGATTCGGGCCCGGTCAGGTGGTATGCGGCGCCGCGCAGCCGGGGCTCGGCGAGCACCGCGTGGGCGGCGTCGGCGACGTCCGCCTCGTGGATGGGGCTGGCCTGGGTGGCGGGGTAGGGGAGGGCGACCGTGCCGGTGGACTTGATCGACCAGGCCCAGCCCGCCGCGTTGCCGGCGAAGGCGCCGGGCCGCAGGAACGTGGCGTCGATGTCCGAGGCCTTCAGGGCCTGTTCGACGGCGAGGTGCCGGCGCGCGATCGGGTTGTCCTCGGCGCCCGTGTACAGGACGGAGCTGGAGGAGAGCAGCACGATGTGTTCGACTCCGGCCGCCTTCGCGTCGGTGAGGAAGGCGTCGATGTGTGCGGGGTTGGCGTACAGGAAGACCTGGCGGACTCCGGTGAGCGCGGCCGGGAAGGTCGCCGGATCGTCGAGGTCGAGCCGTACGGTCGCGACGTCCGGGGGCAGGTCGAGCTTTTCGGGGGCGGCGGAGGCGGCGCGCACGGGGTTTCCGGCGGCGCGGAGCCGCGAGATGAGAGTGGAGCCGACGGTGCCGCGGCTGCCGGTGACGAGGACGGTCATGGGGTTCGCCTTCGGGTGAGGTTTCGGGTCAGGTGGTGAGTGGGGGTCGTTCCGGGGGATCTCGGATACTCGGAACGTGCAGATGCGCTTCACAGGAACTGTGTTCCGCAAAATCTGCGTCACGCAGATAAATATCCGTGAAGAAGGCCCGCCGGTCAAGCGGATTCCGGCGGGCCTTCGGAAGTGGGAGCGGCAGGGGTTGCCGGGCGGGTTACGCGATGGGCTGCCCGTCGGGGCGCTCGACGACCCGGAAGTGGCTCACGATCCGCCGGTTCCCGTCGAGGACATGGAAGGCCACCCCGGGCGGCGAGACGATGTTGACCAGGCCTTCTCCGGTCTCCCACGGCATCCTCAGCGTCGATGTCACGCCCGGCGCGATCAGCAGCTGCAGCCCGGCGAAGGTGGTCGCTGCGGAGGTATGGGCGTGCCCGACGAGCACGGCGGGCACATGGCCGCGCCCCGCCAGGAGTTCGGCCAGCCGGTCGGCGTTGGAGAGGTTGATCGAGTCCAGGTACTCGTGGTGGATCACGGTCGGCGGGTGGTGGAAGGCGATCAGTGTCGGGGTGTCGTCGAGCGCGTCGAGCGTACGGGCCAGCCACTCCAGGGTGGTGTCCTCCAGGACGCCGCCGTCCTCGCCGGGGATGGTCGAGTCGCACATCAGGATCGCGTAATCACCCACCCGGTGCAGGCGGTTGACCGGTGCGTACGGGTCCGGAGTCGCACCGCCCGGCTCGCCCGGCAGATCGAGGAGGCCCTTGCGGTACGCGGCGCGGTCGTCGTGGTTGCCGGGGCAGGTCAGGACCGGCGCGTCGATGCGGGCGAGCAGGTCGGCCGCCTCGGCGTACTCGGCCGGGGTGCCGTGGTCCGCGATGTCGCCGGTGACCAGGACGGCGTCCGGGCGGCGGGACATCGCGTTGATGTACGTGACAACCCGCGCCGCGCGTTCCGCGGCTCGCGCGCCCCCGTCGAGATGCAGATCGCTGATATGGGCAAGCAGCACGGAATCCCCCTGAATGACCTGACCGCAAGCTAATGGTTGACTCGCTTGATTCCATTAGGACCCTAGGACTCTAGGGGGTGCCCGGCGGTACGTACAAGAGCCGATCACATGCCGGTGGCCCGCTCTGGGGCGGCACTGGCCTTCTGTGGCGCGGCGCGCCTACAGTGCCCGGATGAAGATCATCGACCTGGAGCCGGGCGACCCGCGCCTGGCGGACGACCTGCTGCCCGTCCTGCGCGAGCTGCGCCCGCACCTCACCGAGGACCTGTTCCGCGAGATCTACGCCGAGGGGTACGGGCAGGGGCTGCGCTTCTCCGCCGCGTACGGCGAGGACGGGGTGTGCGTGGGCGCGGCCGGGTGGCGGATCGTCGCCACCACGGTCGCGGTCCGCAAGCTGTACGTGGATGACCTCGTGACGGCCGAGACGGCGCGGTCACGGGGTGTCGGCCACGCGCTCCTCGCCCATGTCGAGGGGATCGCGCGCGCCGCCGGGTGCACGTCCCTGAACCTGGACTCCGGCACGCATCGCACGGACGCGCACCGTTTCTACTTCCGTGAGCGGATGGCGGTCACGGCGTTCAACTTCGACAAGAAGCTGGGCTGAGGGGCGCGCGGTGTCCTAGCCGAGCGGCTGCTCCGCGAGGCCCTCGGGGCCGAGGTCAAGGCACCAGTCGTGGGACTTGAGCAGGTGGCCCGGCGGGTACTCGAACTCGACCTCGCCCAGGAGGCGGAACCCGGCCTTGCGGAGGACGACGTTCGAGGCGGCGTTGTCGACGGACGGGTAGGCGTGCAACTCCCGCGGCCCGCCCGCCTCCTGCGCGGCCCGCGCGACCGCCACGATCGCGGCGAGGGCGAGCCCGCGGCCCTGGAACTCCGGCAGGATCCCGTACCCCGTCTCGTACACCTCCTTGCCCTGCCACTCGCGCGGCCAGTACCCGACCGACCCGACGGCCTCGTCCGTCCCGGCGAGCGAAACCCGGAACATCCGGCCCTCGGCGGGCTCGCGCTGACTCAGCGCGACGTACCGCTGCTGCCGGGCCAGCAGCTTCTCCTCGTCCTCCGGGCCGCCGGTGTGGGCGGTCATGGCGGGGGAGTTGGAGTGGTGGAGGAGGGGGAGGTCGTCGATGGACCACGGGGTGAGGTTGATGAGGGTGTCCATGGGGGGACTGTAGGCGGGGGGTCTGACAGGGGGGATCCCCCACCCCGCCCGTTCCCTTAAGCCCTGGGCGGGCGGCCGGGTGGTGGGTTGAGGCTGGCTGTTGGGGGCTGCGCCCCCGGACCCCCCGATTCGTCTGCGGCTTCGGTGGGGGCCGGTCGCGCAGTTCCCCACGCCCCTAAGGCAGAAGGGGCTCGGCCATATTTCGGCTCCCTTCGGCGTGCGAGGAGCGGGGCAGGGGCCGCAGGCCCCGCCCCTTCAGGGGCGCGGGGAACTGCGCGATCAGCCACAGACTGCCCGCAGACGAACGGGGGCCGGGGCGCAGCCCCGCCCGGGGGTCCGGGGGCGTAGCCCCCGGGAAACGAGCCTCAACCCCTACCCACCCCCGGAGGCCACGCGGCGGAGCCGCACATGTCACAGCGGCAACGGGCGGGGTGGGGGAAAGATCACCGATGACCCCGCCCGCACCACCCCAATCCCCCCGCATACAACGCCAACACCACCCCCACCAACGGGTAATACACCACCGGCAGCGGAGCCATCCCCAGCGCCGTGCCCACCGGGGTGAGTGGCAGGAGCAGCCCGGCCGCGGCGAGGGCGGACGCCGCCGGAGTGACCGGGCCGCGGCGGCCACGGCCCGTGCGGAGCAGGAGCATCACCAGCGCCTGGGTGAGCAGGTTCTCCGTGAACCAGCCGGTGTGGAACGACGCCTGGCCCTCCGCGTCGCTGCCCGCGCGCACCGCCCACGCCAGCACCGCGAACGTGTCGAGGTCGGCGGCGGCGTTGAGCAGACCGAAGCCGGTGACGAAGCGCAGCACCTCGCGCGGGCGCAGCCGCAGCGGTCGGCGCAGGGCCGCCGGGTCCTGGCGGTCGTACGCGAACGCCAGCTGCGCCGCGTCGAAGCACAGGTTCTGGACCAGGACCTGCGCCGGGAGCATGGGCAGGAACGGCAGGAGCAGCCCCGCCGTCAGCATCGCTATGACGTTGCCGAAGTTGGAGGAGAGGGTGATCCGCAGATACCCCGCTATCGTGCCGCCGCTGCGGCGGCCCGCCGCGATCGCGTGGTCCAGGGACGTGAGGTCCTTCGCCGCGAGCACGACGTCCGCCGCCTCGCGCGCCACGTCCACCGCGTCGCGCGGGCAGATCCCGACGTCCGAGGCGCGCAGCGCGGGCAGGTCGTTGACGCCGTCGCCCAGGAAGCCGGTGACATGGCCGCGCTCGCGCAGTACGTGGACGATCCGGGCCTTCTGCTCGGGCGTGCAGCGGGCGAACACCGTGGTGCGGGCGGCCAGTTCGGCCAGGTCGGCGTCGGGCAGTCCATCGGTCCGGGCGGCCGTGACCACCTCCCCGGGCGGCAGGCCCAGCTCGCGGCAGGCCCGCGCGGCCGTTCCGGGGTGGTCGCCGGTGAGGACCTTGACCTCGACGCCGCTGTGGGCCAGCGCGGTCAGCGCGGCGGCGGCCGTCTCGGCGGTCGCGTCGCGCAGCCCCACCAGGCCGACGAAGGTGAGCCCGCGCTCGTCGGCCGTCGTGTACGCGCGCGTCCGTGCGGGCCGTTCGCCGAGCGCCACGGCGAGCACCCGCAGCCCGTCGTCGGCGCGGGCGGCGGCGAGCGCGGTGATACGGGAGCGCTCCCCGGCGCCGAGCGCGCACCGCTCCAGGACCTCCTCGACCGCGCCCTTGACGATCAGGGTGTGGCTGCCGAGGCGGTCCGGGGTCCGTATGACGGCGGTGGACAGCCGGCGCACCGGGTCGAAGGGGAGGGCCGCGACGGGATCGTGCTCCAGCGCGTCGAGCCCGCCCGGCAGCCGCTGCTCGGCGGCGTCGAGGAGGGCCTCGTCGAGGGCGTCGGCGGCCGGCACCTCGGCGAGCTGGATTGTCCACAGGCTGTTGGCGGCCGCCCAGCGCAGGACGTCCGGGTCCTCGGCGCCGGACGCGTCCAGGGCGCAGTCGAGGACCGGGCGGTCCTGGGTGAGCGTGCCGGTCTTGTCGACGCAGACGACGTCGACGGCGCCCAGGTCGTGCAGCGCGGGCAGCCGTTTGACGATCACCTCGTGCGTACGGGCCAGGGTGGCCGCGCCCCGGGCCAGCGCCGTGGTGACGATCACGGGCAGCATCTCGGGGGTCAGCCCGACGGCCACAGCCACGGCGAACGGCAGGGTCTCCAGGCCGCGCCCGCGCAGCGCCGCGTTCGCCATCAGGACGAGCGGTGGCGTGAGCAGCATGAATCTGATCAGGATCCAGGAGATGCCGTACACGGAACGGTCGAAGGCGGTCGTACGGCGATCACCTCCGCGTACCTTGCCGTAAGCCCGTTCTCCGAAGGCCCGTTTTCCGAAGGCACGCTTGCCGAGGGCAGCCCCACTGTCGGCCGCCCCACCGTAGGCCGGCTCCCCATGCGCCGCCGCGAACCGCGTGTCCGCGCCGGTCGCGACGACCACTCCCGTACCGCTGCCGGAGGCCACGCTGCTGCCCTGGAAGCACAGCTCCGGGCGGTCGAAGCCGCTCCCGCCCGGGGACGGCTCGTCGGCCGGATGCTTGCGCACCGGGGCCGACTCGCCGGTCAGCGCCGCCTGATGCATCGTCAGCCCGGTCGCGCGCAGCAGCCGCAGATCCGCCGGGACCAGGTCGCCCGGGCCGAGCCGGACCACATCGCCCACCACCACCTGGTCCACCGGGATCTCGCGCGGCGCAGGGTCCGCGTCCGGGCCCGCCCGGCGCACCACGGTCGCCGTGGTCGCCACCAGCTCGCGCAGCCCGGCCGCCGAGCGGTCCGCCCGGTACTCGCCCGCCGCCCGCAGTACGCAGCTCACCGCCACCAGGACCGCGATGACGGCTGCCGTGCCCCACGCCGCGACCAGCGCCGACACCACGGCGAGCGACGAGAGCACCGCCGTGAACGGGTCCCGCAGACTCCGTACGAGCCGGAGCGGCCAGGACGGGGTGCGCCGGGTGGGCAGTACGTTCTCACCGTCGCGCGCGAGGCGGGCGTCGGCCTCGGACTCCAGCAGTCCGCGCGGCCCGGAGTCGAGCGCGCGCAACACCTGTAGCGGGGTACGCCGCTCAGGCGCCCAGGTCACGGACGAGTCCCGGAGTCGCGCCCGCCCCGAGCCGGTCGTCCAGCCGCGCCACGAGCCAGCGCACCAGCTCGGCCACCTCGGGGTCGTCCACCAGGTAGACCACCCGGCGGCCCTCGCGGCGGGAGCGGACGAGCCCGGCGAGCTTCAGCTTCGCCAGGTGCTGGCTGACGGCGGGCAGCGCCCCGCCGACGCGCTCGGCGAGCCCGGTCACGTCCGACTCGCCGTGGCTGAGCGCCCAGACGATGTGCAGCCGCGCGGGCGAGGCGAGCAGCCCGAAGACCCCGGCGGCCTCGCCGAGCACCTTGGCGGAGGGGTCGGAGGACGGATCGGAGGACGGGTCGGCGGGCGCGTCGCCCGACGAACCGGTCAGCTTCTTCACCGGCGCCTCCTGCCCGTGTCCCTACGCGATTCCGTACGCGATTCCGTACGCGATGAAGTCAGGCGGCCAGTCTAGGCGGGGCCACTGACACCGGGCCTTGCCCTCGGCCGCCCGGCCCCGCACCGCCCCCGCTCTACAGCGGTACGAGCGTGACCTCCGTCGCCTTCACGCTCGACCAGACCGCCACGCCCTCCGCCAGCCGCAGCTCGGCCGCCGCCTCCGGGGTGATCTCCGCGACCAGGTCAGGGGCGTCCGGCGAGCCGATCAGGACGCGCAGCCGGCTGCCGGTCGCGGTGATCTCGCGGACCGTGCCGGGCCAGGTGTTGCGGGGGCTGCCGCCGGGCCGGTCGCGGTGGACCGCGACCGACTCCGGCGCGATGATCGCCAACGCGCGGCTGCCGGCGGGCAGTTGCTCGGCCGCGACGATCCGGCCCCCACCGGGCAGCGCGAGCCCGTCCGCGCCGGCCTCGCCCGGCCAGGCGTTGCGGCCCAGCATCCGGGCCACCCACGGGGAGCGCGGGTGGCGGGTCACCTCGGCGGGCGGGGCGTCCTGGAGGGCCCGGCCGCCGTCGAGCACGAGGACGCGGTCCGCCAGCGACACCGCCTCGACCGGGTCGTGCGTGACGATCAGGCAGACCCCGCCGAAGCCGTCGAGGTGGGTGCGCAGGGTGTGGCGGACGCGGGCGCGGGTCGTCTGGTCGAGGGCCGCCAGCGGCTCGTCGAGCAGGAGCAGCCGGGGCCGGGCCGCGAGCGCCCGGGCCAGCGCGACCCGCTGGGCCTGGCCGCCGGAGAGCTGGCCGGGCCTGCGGTGGGCGAGGCGGCCCACGCCGAGCCGGTCCAGCCACGCCTGCGCCTCCCGCCGGGCCTCGGCGCGCGCGACACCCTGGGCGCGCAGCCCGTACGCCGTGTTGGCGAGCGCCGTCATGTGCGGGAACAGCGCGCCGTCCTGCGGTACCCAGGCGACGCCGCGCCGGTGCGGCGGGAGGCCGGTGACGTCCTGGTCGCCCAGGCGCAGTCCGGCACGCGCGCGCGGGGTGAGGCCGAGCAGGGCGCGCAGGAGCGTGGTCTTGCCCGCGCCGTTCTCGCCGACGACGGCGATGGTGGTGCCGGGCGCGGCGTCCAGGGTCAGCTCGGTGAACCCGCTGACCTCGGCGTGGAGCGCCCAGCCCCCGGCGGGGGAGGGGGACTTCGGGGCGTCGGTGGGCGTGGGCCGGTCGGACTCGTACGCGCGGCTCTCCTCCGTACCGAGGCTCTCCTCCGTACGTACGGATACGGAACGCGTCCCGCCCCCCGTCCAGCGGCCGCGCAGGGCGACCAGGACCGCCATCGCGATGGCGAGCAGCAGCAGGGAGACGGAGGTGGCGGCCTCGGGGGAGTTCTGGAGCAGCAGATAGACCTGGAGGGGGAGGGTCTGGGTGGTGCCGGGGAGGTTGCCCGCGAAGGTGATCGTGGCGCCGAACTCGCCCAGCGCGCGCGCCCACGTCAGCGCGGCCCCGGCGGCGAGGCCGGGCGCGACCATCGGCAGCGTGACGGTCAGGAACACCCGGAGCGGGGAGGCGCCGAGCGAGGCCGCGGTCTCCTCGTAGCGGGGGCGCAGCCCGCCGAGCGCGCCCTCCAGGCTGATCACCAGGAACGGCATGGCCACGAAGGTGGCGGCGACGACCGCGCCGGAGGTGTGGAAGGGCAGCGTGATGCCGAAGGTGTCCTCCAGCCACGGCCCGAGCAGGCCGCGCCGCCCGAAGCCGAGCAGCAGCGCCACACCGCCGACGGTCGGCGGCAGCACCATCGGCAGCAGCACGAGCGAGCGCACCAGCGCCTTGCCGGGGAAGTGCACGCGCGCGAGGAGCCAGGCCAGTGGCACTCCCAACACGAGGGACAGGCCGAGCGCCCAGAACGAGACGAGGAGGGACAGTTTCAGCGCCTCGGTGACGCCCGGGCTGGTCAGATGCGTACCGAGGTCGCCCCAGGAGGTGCGGGCCAGGATGCCGACGAGCGGCATCAGCAGGAACGCCACGGCGAGCAGCGCGGGCACCAGCAGGGTGACGGGGGCGCGCAGGCCGCTGGAGCGGGCGCCCCTGCTCCAGCGGTGCGATCGGCTGCTGTTCATCATCGCGGCTTCCTGCGGCTTCCTGCGGCTTCTTGGGGCTTCTTGGGGTGGTGCGGGGCCGGGGGGGCCCCCTTTTCCCCCCCTCTGAAAAAGAAGGCCCAACAAGGGAGCCCCCCCCCTTCCAACCCCCCCCCCCTCAAACCCTCCCCCCCCCCCCACCCCCCCCCCCCCCCC